>NZ_JBJZOR010000009.1:0-144682 GCF_046269225.1 Acinetobacter sp. TY2 | reverse complement strand
GTTTTCTCATGGGGGAAATTTAACAAATTATTTTTTCAATTGCTAAAAAAGAATGAAATTAATACTGGATAGGCTCTAAGAACCATGATTATGGTTAGTCTAGCCTCCTGTTTATTTACCATGCTTTCGCTACGTATTGGGGTAGAAAATCCAGATAGACTTGCAGCAAATATTTTAACAGGACTTGGTTTCTTGGGCGCGGGTGTGATCTTTAAAGATGATAATCGAATTTCAGGCATTACCACTGCAACAACTATTTGGATGGTTGCAGCACTAGGCATGGCAGTTGGGGCAGGCTATTTTTTCTTAAGTTTAATCGGTACAGGACTGGTGCTGATTGTCTTGATATTCTTGGTGTATATTCAAGAGGAAATAGATGAATTTCATCAGGCACGCAATTATAGAATTTTATGTATCTATAAAGAAGAAACGCTAGATAAATATGAAAAAATATTTTCTGATAACCAATTAAAAATTATTCGTGGTGGGCAAAATAAAACTGAACAAAATATTATTGGGCATTGGGTTTTAATTGGATCAGCGCAAAACCATCAAAAACTCACACAATATTTATTGAATGATACTGAGATTAAAGAGCTGAGTTTTTGATATTAGATTGGACTATAAGCAGAAAAGTGGAAACCGCAATTATAAGAATATGCGTATAATTATGCACAATAGGTTTTACAAGATTATCATCATTTTTGTCAGGCATGTGCTGAACAATAGATGAAATTTCGTTTTTATATGTGATGGATTGAGTGAAAAATGACGACTGAATTAGAAATTATTGATTTGAAAGTAGGTGAAGGAAAAGAAGCGGTAAAAGGTGCTTTAATTACGACGCACTATACAGGTTGGTTGGAAGATGGCACAAAGTTTGATTCTTCAATTGATCGTGGGAGTTACTTTGAAACTGTGATTGGCACAGGGCGTGTGATCAAGGGTTGGGATCAAGGGATTATGGGCATGAAAGTGGGTGGTAAACGTAAATTGATCGTGCCGTCACACTTGGCGTATGGTGAACGTAAAATGGGTAAAATTATTCCTGCCAATTCAAATCTTACTTTTGAAATTGAATTATTTGATGTAAAAACACGGGATTAAGACTTTGCACTTTTTGCAGTAAAAAATTGTAGAGTTTTGTATTAAAAAGCCCTTGAACTAAAATAAATTCGAGGGCTTTTTAATGGTTTACTAAAAAAGAAACATAATTCATTTAGCTTGAAAATGACTTTATTGTTCGATTTATTGTGAAAATATGAGGGAACTACATCAAATATGTAAGTTTTGTCTAAATATTGATCATAAAGACACATATCTAAACATACAATAACCTCATAAAGTGATAAAACGCATCTGCAATAAATAATTCAATTCTGAATTATTTTAAGATTATTTTCAGCTTCATTCTTTTAAATCAGCAATATAAGTATCTGATCAGATCCGTTCACCGTAAATTTGCGTACAAATTTATTGTGTGCCTACGCATTTTTGACCCGATTAACAATGATGACCGAGTAAATTGACCTCATGCAAATTCGTTATTTATCCCCAGCAATGGTTTTATGTGCAATGCTTGGCTGTAGTGTTTCAGGTCTAGCTTTGGCAGAAGATCAGCCGAGTGAAGCTGTCATAGAGCAATATAATTTACCACCTGCTGATTTAAATACCTTAACAATTATTGGTTATCACGAAATTACAGCGGAAAAAAACGCCGTGATTCCCGATTATGCGGTGAGTACGAAGCAATTTGAGTTGCATCTCGATTGGTTGCAAAAAAATGGCTACCACTTTATTTCAGTGACTCAATTGATTAAAGCCAATGAAGGCAAAGCTAAACTGCCTACTAAACCCGTATTATTAACCGTAGATGATGGTTACCAATCTTTTTACCAATATGCTTATCCAATTATTAAACGCAGAAAAATTCCTGTAGTGATGTCGGTGGTTGGATCTTGGCTTGAAACCAAAGCCAATACGCCCGTACAGTTTGGTGATGATCAACTCGCACGAGATAAATTGCTCAGTTGGGATGAGCTGAAAACTATGCAGAACAGTGGTTTAGTTGAAATTGGTAGCCACAGTTATAATTTGCATAAAGGTATATTGGGTAATCCTCAAGGTAATTCTGAACCTGCCGCAACCACACGTGAATACAATCCAAAAAATAAAAGCTATGAAACAGATAAACAGTACGCAGATCGTATTTTAAGTGACTTGAAAAAGAACAATCAGGTACTTAAAGCACATGGTTTAAAACAGCCACGTGTGATGGTGTGGCCTTATGGTCGTTACAATATGCAAACGGTTGAATTGGCTAAAAAAGCAGGTATGCCTGTGACCATTAGTTTGGATGATGGCCCCGATCATATTGAGAAATCCTTGGGACATTTGAATCGTATTTTGATTGAAGGCGGTATGAGTACCGATGCTTTGGCACAAGAAATTCAAAGCCGTCAAATGAGTTTGGGAGATAACAACCGTCCTCAAAAAATCATGCATGTCGATCTCGATTATATTTATGATCCTGATGAAAAACAGCAAGAGAAAAATCTAGGACATCTGCTTGATCGTATTCGAGATATGAATGTCAATACGGTGTATTTGCAGGCGTTTTCTGACCCCGATGCCAACGGTTCTGCGGATATGGTGTATTTCCCAAATCGATACTTACCTATGCGTGCAGATTTATTTAATCGTGTCTCTTGGCAAATTCAAACCCGTACACAAGTCGGGCGTGTGTATGCATGGATGCCATTACTTGCTTGGGAATTGCCCGAAAAAAATCCTGTTTCTAAGGACTTAGTTGTTACACAGCAGGCACATGCAGGTGATCATCTCAATATGGGCTATCACCGCTTAAGTCCATATTCTGCTGAAGCACGTCAAACGATTGAAGGGATTTATCAAGATTTGGCAAAATCGGCAACTTTCGATGGGATCTTATTCCATGACGATGCAACCTTGTCGGATTATGAAGATGCAAGTCCCGATGCGATGAAAGCTTATGCATCTATTGGTTTAACTGAAAGTTTAGAAGATATCCGTAAAAATGATGCATTATTGCAAAAATGGACGGCCTATAAAACGACAACTATTGATGATTTTGCTCAAGATTTGGCACAGAAAGTTCGCTATTGGCAGCCATTTTTACTAACAGCACGTAATTTGTATGCTCAAGTTGCATTGTCACCATATTCAGAAAATTGGTATGCACAGTCGTTAGAACAGTCAATACAAAAGTATGATTTTACAGCGATTATGGCAATGCCTTATATGGAACAAGCACCTGATACAAATAAGTTCTATCAAGATTTGGTCAATCGTGTCAAAAAGTATCCTAATGGTATGAAAAAAACAGTGTTTGAGTTACAGGCTGTCAATTGGCGTACCAATGAAAAAGTACCGACAGAAGAAATGGCGAGTACGATAAAATCGTTGTATCAACAAGGTGTTATGCATGTAGGTTATTATCCCGATGACCCAATTCAAGATCACCCCGATACAACACAAATGCGTCAGGTATTCGATTTGAAATCTTCTCGACTTGTACCTTGAGGATAGACGATGAGCACTTTTCAGCATCTATGGCAGACCATTCTAAATTTTATTTTTTATTATCCATTATTTATGTCGTATTTGTGGATGATTGGTGCACTGATTTTTTATTGGAAAGAGCGTAAAGAGCCCCCATTTCAACAACCAGTTGCTTTAACTGCATATCCATTGGTTGCGGTGCTTGTCCCTTGTTTTAATGAACAAGACAATGCTGTGGAAACGATTAGTCATGCACTACAATTAAATTATCCAAATTTTGAAGTGATTGCGATTAATGATGGAAGCTCAGATCGTACTGCCGAGATATTAAATGCACTAGCACTTCAGCATGACAAATTACGTGTGGTGCATTTGGCAGAAAACCAAGGTAAAGCAATGGCATTGCAAGCGGGTAGTTTACTGACAGATGCTGAATTTCTGATCGGGATTGATGGTGATGCATTACTTGATCCTTTTGCTGCACAGTGGATGATTCGTCACTTTCTTGAAAATCCAACTGTTGCTGCGGTAACAGGTAATCCTCGAATTCGTACACGTTCAACGTTACTTGGACGCATTCAAGTCGGTGAATTTTCATCTATTGTTGGGATGATTAAGCGTGCGCAACGAACCTTTGGGCGTTTGTTTACCGTATCAGGTGTGATTACTGCATTTCGTAAAAGTGCCGTGCATGAAGTGGGTTATTGGTCACCCAATATGCTAACTGAAGATATTGATATTACGTGGAAACTATATCGAGCAGGCTGGGATATTCGCTTTGAACCGAATGCTTTGGTCTGGATTCTCATGCCTGAAACATTGAATGGTTTATGGAAACAACGTCTGCGTTGGGCAATGGGTGGGGCACAGGTATTATTGAAAAATATTGATGTGTTGTTTAAACCTAAATTGAATTATTTATGGCCATTAATTATTGAATTGATTTTGACTTTAGTTTGGTCATATTTGATGTTAACTATGCTCATTTTATGGATTTTGCATTTCATTTTACCGTTCGCAGGCTTTCCTGAAATCAGTTCACCATTGTTACCTATGGGAACAGGTATATTGCTTGGTACAACCTGTTTATTGCAGTTTGCGATGAGTAAGTGGATGGATAGCCGTTACGAAGCAGGTTTGGCACGAAATTATTATTGGATGATTTGGTATCCATTTGTATTTTGGCTCATTACAGTAAGCGCGAGTATAATTGCCTTTCCAAAAGTATTATTCCGTAAAGATGGAACGCGAGCACGTTGGGTCAGTCCTGACCGTGGATTGCGTAATGACGACTAAAGAACATGATACACAACTGGAATCTGACCCTGTAAAACCTGAGTCATCTAGTTCAACAGAGGCGAATATGAAAACTGAATCTTTGATTATTGATGTACGTGGTCAACTACCATGGCATCGTCGCTACTTCACCACAACCATGACAGCGATGTTATGGGCAGGTTGGTTATTGCTTTGGCGACCATTGGTTATTGGGATTGGATATCTCTCGATTCAAAAACCGCATCTGGTGCATTATTTTTTTAGTACCTTTGCCCAAGTACTTGAAAATGGCTTTTTTGCACTGATTGCCTGTGCCGTTTCCTTGTGGTTGTGGAGTAACTTTGTACCTGCAAAAACTAAAAAAGAAGCAGAAACCAAAAGCACAGCGCAGTATGCGAGTTATTTCAACTTAGATATCGATGCTTTAATGCAAGCACGTCAGCAAAAAATTGCTACGGTTCATCATAATGCTGAAGGACGAATTACTAAAATTCAGTAATCGTTATTTTGAAAATGCTGAAAAATGACAGCGATTAGGTTTGAAGAGTTTAGAGAGTAAAAAAGTACATGACAGCTAAAATTAATGCAGCAGAGAGTATTCGGGGGCTTGCGTGTTTAGCTGTAGTATTTTCTCATCTCGCAATGAGTTTTTTTCCTTTTTTACACCATTTTGATCCAACAGAAACTACCGATTTAAATTGGGTGTATCAAGTTCATCATTTACCACTAGGTTTTTTATATTCGGGTGATGCAGCCGTTTTTGTCTTTTTTGTACTGAGCGGTTATGTGCTTAGTTATGCGATCTTAAAAAAACCTGAACAGTTTCAGAGTCGTTTAAAAAATATGATGGTTAAGCGTTATCCACGCTTAATGATTCCCGCACTGACCTCTTGTTTAATTATTTGGGCGACATTATCAATAATTGATATCGATAGTCGACATGTAGGTTTGTGGCTACAAGCCTTTGCTCAACAAGATTTTAGCTTTAAAACAGCATTATATGAAGGCACAATCGGCGCATTCTTATTTTCGGATAGTAATATTAATTGGGTACTGTGGACTATGACCATTGAGTTGATGGGGTCATTTGTACTGTTTTTTTTACTGGTACTTTATCAGTGGAAACACGGTGTATTTTGGCTCGGTTCAGTGTTGGTACTCGTACTCGCTTATATGTGGCGTGGACAAGGCTTTTGTATGGGAATTGCAAGCTTTGTGATAGGCATTTATATTTATTTATATGCTAAACAATTGTCTGCCTGGTTCGCAGTTTTACTGTTAATTTTAGGTTTGTATTTAGCAGGTGCACATAATACGAGTCAGGCTTATTCATGGTTATATGCGTTGTGGGGTGAACATACTTATGATTTTAGTAATTTTCTTGCAGGGCCAATCATTGTTTATAGTGTATTGATGAGTCCATTGCTGTCAAAAGGGCTTGATCGTCCGATTTTAGTTTGGTTGGGAAAACTATCATTTTCGATTTATTTGATACACTTGTTAATGCTAACGTTGGTGTGTATTCCTTTGTTTAATTTGTTTTTAAAATGGCACTGGAGTTATTCACAGTCTGCAATTTTTTCGGGTGTATTGGCAATATCTGCAACAATAAGTGTTGCAGATATTTATAGTCGTTATGTTGATCAATTTGCAATTAATATCAGTCAAAAAATAGCGATTAAAATTCTTAAATAACTGAATATATTGGGTAGTGATGCTCAGTATTTCCTTGTTGGCAAAAAATATGCTAATTTTATAATCGAAGTGTTGGTATTGACTTTATAATACCAGCTCTCAAGTTATCTTATTCTCTGTATGAGAATATTTGACTCAATCTATATAATGATAAAGACCTTAGATTGAGTTCGTTAAATGATTAATGTTTTAAACAGCACTAAGAACAAAAATAGATGTATTTTATTTAATTGAATCCATAGAGGTTTAGTCGTATGAAGACATTATTGATACTGATTGTAATAGTCGTAGCACTCTATGTTTTATGGACTTTATGGGACAGTTTAATTAAAAATAAAATTAAGAATAAACAGCATTCAATCTTTGATCTGCATCAAAAAAATATATCAAAAAATTTTGAAGAGCGACAAGATGAAGAAGATTTACCTGAAAAATCAAAGCAGATTAAACAGCATTTAGACCAAGAACGTCTGAATGTCACAATGACGAAACAACAGGCAGACGAACAGCAAAATGGCTCAGTACAGATGAATACTGTGATGGATGATGTTAATCAAGAAGATCAACGCTTATTTGATGATGCGGCACAATTATTTTTTCAACAAGCCTTGAAAGTCAGAGATATCAATCAGGCAGGGGAAATTCAACAAAAATGGCTGAATAAAATGCCACACAGTACCCAAAGTCAATCGGGAGGTTTTGATTTTGGCGAATGGGCAATTTATTGGCATTACCATGATCAATCGCTTGAATATTATGTTGGGCGCTACGGTATTTTCTATGCGCATGTCGATCATGAAGGGCGAGAACACAAACTTGAGTTTCGCCAATCGAGTACATAATGTTTTTTAAATTTAGATACTCAGCATCTGATCAAATTGATCTAGCATCTTTTGCCAAATTTGCTCAGAACCCTTTCTAAAATATCCCATATGACCAATTGTCTTGAGCCCATAGTCTTTTGCTGAAATATCAATGTAGTGCATTGGGGCTTGACGATAATGTTGCATAAATGAATCACGAGATTGAGGAAGTGCCCAATCATCATCAAGTGCAGCTACGGCAAAAATGGGTGTTTTAACTTCGGAATAACGTTGATGAAGATCTTGTTGCTGAGGATCTGCAAAGAAATACGTTGGATTTTTACACCATTTACGCCACTGCTGATACACGCCCTTGGGTAAATCTGCACCCATGTTCAATTTACTCCAAGGTAAATAACCTTTAACGGCAACCATCGGTGGAAATACAATATTCCAAATGACCTGAACTTTAACTCGTTCTTTAAATGGCATAAAACCATGCCAGCCTGCACCTGTGCCATAGCAATACATTGCACTGACTTTATGATGATTTCTCGTTAATCCTAAAGCTTGACCACCATAAGAATGTCCGACCATAAATAAAGGAAGATTATCGCTTTTGAGACGATCAATTGCTCCCGTTAAATCATGCTCGCCCCAATCGAGATAAGACATTTGGAAGTCTTTCAGTTGCTTTGGTGCAGATAAATGAATACCACGATAATCAAAGGTCAGAACCTCAAAACCTTGAGCAGCCGAAAATTCAGCAAAGCGACGATAAAATGGTTGGGGTACACCTGTTGCGCATGCCACAACAATACGTGCTTTGACAGTTTTCGGTGTATAGAGTATTCCTGTCAGCATATAGCCATCATGGGCTAAAAAGTCGATGGTGGTACTTTCAAAAGCAGTTTGTGTTGTATTTAGCTGTATTTTATTTAACTGTGTTTGTGGCATATTCATACAAAATTCCTTGTATTACTGATATGAAGAACAGTCAATTTACTTTTGCTTAGGGTGAATAGAGTGGCAATGACGTAAGCTCTAATTATTTTCCTTTAAATTCAGGTGCACGACGTTGCAGCATTGCCATAACACCTTCTTGCGCATCTTCAGATTTTAGTAATGGTGTTAATAGACTTTGCAAGTTTGCAAAAGCAGCTTCAGGGTTTTGTAGGAATGCTTGATGTGCAGAGTGTAAGGCTGCCTGTACTGCAAGTGGAGCTGCACTTGCGACGCGTTCAGCCAGTTCTAAAGCACGTGCGAGAGGGTTGTTATTGATCTCTGTGATGAGGTTCATGGTATAAGCATCTTGAGCATTGAAAAGATCACCTGTGAGAATGTATTTCATGGCTTTTGCCCAACCTGCTGCTTGTACAAAGCGTACTGTTGCACCACCAAAAGGCAGAATGCCACGTTGTACTTCTATTTGAGTAAATTGAGTGTTTTCATGCGCGACAACCATGTCGGAATTCAGCATCAATTCGATACCTGCGGTATAGCAATAACCTTGTACAGCTGTAATTAAAGGTTTGGTTCGTTGGCGACCGACTGTACCCCAAGGATTAACGGTTTCATCTGAAAAATTAAAGACACCTTCTGCAAGTTTAGGTTGTAATTCGACTAAATCGAGCCCTGCGGTAAAATGCTCACCATGTGCAAAGATTACTGCACAGCGTAGTTCAGCATTATTTTCATACTCAGTTAACGCTAGTGCAAGGTCATGGATCATATGACTATCAAAAGCATTGCGCTTATCTGCGCGATCAAGTCCAATTAAATAGATGTGACCTTGAATTTCACGGCTGACTTTGCCTTGATTGGCAGTTGTAGTATTTGGCATTGTATGACTCATTTTTTAATGTGTTTGATCTATTTTTAAGCGATGATAGCGTAATGGTCAAGTCAACAAATTGACTACTGAGGTTATATAGGTTCTAAAATAGAACTCACTTGCAATCATTCAGTTTTTTTTCATAATACAGACATTCAAAAATATGTAGTTAGTCTTATGTCCCCACTTGAAATCATCTCCGTTATTATTAGTGTTATTGGTGTGACATTAACAATTAAAAGAAACATGTGGTGTTGGCTGTTTAATTTTCTTGCCTATTGTTTATATGCATGGCTGTTTTATGAATTTAAGCTCTATGGTGAAACTATTTTACAATGCTTCTTTATGGTGATGAATTTTTACGGTTTTTATCATTGGATGAAAGGGAAGCAAGAGAGTCATGAAATTCGTATTGAACCGATTGCTCCGAAATTGGTCATTTTACAAATGAGTATGGCGGCTGTAGGAGGTTTGTTATTTGGACTTTCTTTACATTATTTTACCGATGCCGCATTACCAATGCTCGATTCACAACTTGCCGCTTTTAGTCTATTGGCAACCTATTGGACTAGTCGAAAACATATTGCAACTTGGGTACTGTGGGTCTTTGTTGATATTATTTATGTGGGTATGTTCTTGTTTAAAGATTTATATCTAACTGCTGCGCTTTATGCAGCACTTGTCGGTTTGGCAGCATTTGGTTGGTGGCAATGGACGCAGGTTAAAAATAAACAAACTCAGTGTAGTTTTACGGGAATATCCTAAAATGGAATAACTATTCCGACTAAAGTTGAGCGTTAAAATTTTGGTCAGATTGTGGTTTTTAAGAATTTGATTCATATTGGAGCCGTTTGAGATGTTACTCGATTTGCAATTACATAAATTTGATGTATTGGTGAGAAAACTGATTTCTGCACCCGAAGACTATATTCAATTTGAATCAGTTTCTGATTTTTATAAAGCATCTTGGCTCAATGATTTTCCTCAAGGAACAACGTGGAAAGTTTCAGGTTTAGATGATGGAGCAGAGGAATTTTGTATTCTCATTACGTATAAAAATCATAATTTGATGATTGATGTTGCTGACAAAATTCAGATTTATCGAAGTGTAGTTTCTGAAAAATTAACAAAAAATGAATGTAGTTCGTTATGCGTCAGTCATAAATAATACGTGACATCTGCTACTTTTTTGATTTAAATGAATAAACAAGCTGCTGAGTTAAATACTAATTTTTGTTTCAATGATTGAATGAAAATTTTCAGCAGTCATAAATTTATCTAAAAGAACAATGAAAGGATTCAAAATGGCACATAAATTTAGTATTCAAACCACCATTCAAGGCATCACCCTTGAAGACTTCAAACGGCTTTCGGCAAATACAGCATTACATGAAGCCGTATGTCGTCGTATTCCTGGAGAAAAGCTGGATATTCTTGAATCGCAAATTACGGGTGACATTTATACTATGCGCCGTGCGTATAACTTAGATGTCAATATTCCAGATATTGCCAAAAAATTATTGAAAGATGCCTTCCGTTTAAAACGAACAGATATAACGAATTTAGCTGCCATGACCTCCACAGTTGAATTAGGTGCAAACCTTCCTTTAGAGGCAAGGTGTGAGCGTTCGGTAACAGGTGATCAGCATCAGATAAAATTACAAATTGATTGGCAGGTAAAGGTGAAAGTACCATTAATTGGAGGTTTGCTTGAAAAGCATGCCGAAGGTGAAATTCGTAAATTTACAGATTTAGAACTCGAAATTATTGAAGATGAATTAAAGAAAAATTTATAAAAATTAAAATAATACTATTCATCCATCAATATTATGGATGAATAGTAAATAATAAAAAAAAGTAAAATTAGTATCAAATTCCTTATTTTATGTATAAAAAATATTTAACCATCTGATTTAAAAAAATTTTATTATCTTTTCTTACTTTAATAGTAAAAATTCACAGATAGTCATAATTTGATGATAAATTATACTAAAGTAATATTTCTTGAAATTAAGATGCTATTGATGAATGTAAAAAGGATATAGTGGAATAAAAAATCATTCTTATACATTTTAAATAATTATAAATATTGGCTATAAGCAGGCGGTCTATAATGAAAATACTAGAAAAAATCAAAGAATTTTTGAACGGTAGCGCACTGTTGAATTGGGATAGTTTGAGCAAAAGTAATTTTGTCATGATTCTTGGCGCATTGACCTATATCATTTGGATTATTTGGTATTTATTTGTTTTTAGTGTTCCCGAATTAAAATATTGGATGGATGAAAGCCTATTCACTTCTCATATAATTGTATCGGTTATTATCATTTTTTTATTTTTACTCTGGGCATTTATTGGCATAAAGTGGAAAGATAATATTTGGATTCAGACGTATTTTCCCTATTTTTGTATTATGTTTTTTGGTGTGACGCTAATTTATGGCGGATTTAATGTTGGTATTATTAGTCCAGCAACGATCGGAAGCTATATTAGTTTAATTTCGGTTGGTATTGTCTTATTTGAACGTAAAATTATTTATAGTACAGCCATTCCTGTGACTATTTTTTTACTGGGTAGTATTGTATTGAGTGCAATGGGAAAAATACCCTATGCACCTTTATTTAGCAATGAATTGAATAGTAGTACGCTCTCTGAAAATCCATTTTGGATTTATAGTATGTTGTACCTGTATGTGCCAATTTTTTTTATTTCTATTGTACTTTTTGAAATACTATTGACCCAGTGGCGTAATCGTGAAAAACAAATTCAAATTATGAGTCAGCTTGATCCTTTAACAGGTATTTTCAATCGTCGCTTCATTAGCCAAAGTTTAGGGAAAATTCATCAGAAAAATGGTGATTATTCCTTAGTTGTGCTTGATCTTGATTTCTTTAAAAATATTAATGATAGCTATGGGCATGATGTTGGAGATCGTGTACTCCGTGATGTTGCGCAGGTTCTTAGTTTGAGTTTGCGTGGTAATGATCTTGTTGGACGTTTTGGCGGTGAAGAATTTGTTTTACTACTTAGTGATAAACAACAGATCCATGCAATGGAAATCGCAGAAAGATGTCGTGAAAAAATTGAACAATTGAATGTGGAATATGCAGAAAATCAATCGATTAAAATCACTGCAAGTTTTGGTGTTGCAACATGGAAACCAGGTTTAACACGTGAAGTTGTTTTACGTCAGGCAGATCAGGCATTGTATTTAGCAAAAAAAAATGGGCGCAATCAGGTCAGAAGCTATTTAGAAATTACGGCTTAATACAATCATTAAATATTAATTTCTTACAAAATAAGGTGTTGCAGACAGTGTGATGCCGATTGCGAGTACTGCCCAAAGATTGTCTATAAAATATGGAAAAATCATTAAAATAATCCCACAGATAAAAGGCACATTTTTACGTTGCTTACGCCCATAGAGAAAATAGCCAAATCCGATAGAGCTAAACAGCACATTCAGTAGTAATGTTGTTGTATCCATAAAGTATGATAATTTTTTAAAATAGTGTTTAAGTTTAATCGAAAGTCCTGAAGAAGAACTTAAATTTAATACGTATAAAAGACAGATTTTTAAACATTCTGTTTTAAAATAGCCGTCAAAATAATCAAATTGAGTACGCCATGCAGATAATTTTACCTGTTGCCCAACGTGGTGAAGCTATTTTAACCTTAATAGCAGCACCAATTTCAGAAAGTGAATTTGGTAGTGCGTGGTTAAATACACTTGCTGATGCCATGCAAGATACGATGCTTGAGCGTAATGGTGTTGGCATTGCTGCACCGCAAGTTTATATCTCTAAGCGTGTGATTATTGTGGCTTCTCGTCCGAATCCACGCTATCCCGATGCACCTGAAATGGATGCAGTTGTGATGGTGAACCCTGAAATTTTAGCTTTTTCTAGTGAAGTTGTATCGGGTGAGGAAGGGTGTTTAAGTGTACCTAATGAACGTGGACAAGTTCAGCGTGCAGAGAAGATCACTATTCGCTATCGCACATTAAATGGAGAGGCTGTTGAAACTGAGTTTTCAGGTTTTCCTGCCCGTATAGTGCAACATGAAGTGGATCACTTAAATGGCGTTTTGTTTGTCGATAGAGTTTAAAAATATTATATTGTTGTAAAAATAGCCCGATTCAAACAAGTATTTGTATTATTTTCCCTGATCATTTTTGAAGATAGGTATAATGGGAATAATTGTAAAATATGATGAGAATCTGTATGAAACTTGAATTTCAACAAGGCAAAATTAAGCAATACAATGCCGATAAAGGCTTCGGTTTTATTGGTGGTATAGAAGAGGATATTTTTTTTCATATTTCTGATTTTCCACTTGCCGATGGCGAACCGAAACGTAATGAACGCGTGAAATTTGTTGTTATAGATAATGAAGGTAAGCCGAGAGCTGTGAAAATTGAGCGTGTTGAAGATAATTCAGCAAGAGCTAAAAAGACTAAAATTGTAGACAATAATAAATCAATTACTTCGTCTTTATTATCAAATTTTAGAAAGTAATTGTTTTTAAATCATTAGATTTCCTCCCTTTTTAAGCTGAGAAGTTTTTTTTGATTAAAGGGAGGAGTAGTCTTTTTAGATAATGAATAAAAATGAAACCTTATAATAAAAACTTAAAACAAGCCTCTCGAGATCTTAGAAACAACATGACTGATGCTGAAAAGCTTTTATGGTCAAGGCTTCGTAATAAGCAAATTTTAGGATTACAGTTCTATCGGCGGAAACCGCTTTTAAATTTCATTGTGGATTTTTACTGTCCTTCTACAAATTTGGTGGTTGAGTGCGATGGGAGTCAGCATTATACAAATGAAGGCTTAGAAGCTGATCGGATTCGTGATCACGCATTAGAACATTTGGGTTTAAAAGTACTGAAGTTTGATAATCGGCAGGTTTTGGGAGAGATTGATGGGGTGGTGGAAGCCATTTATCATTACTGTCTTAAAGAGTCTCCCTAAGTCCCCCTTTTCAAAGGGGGGGCTTTTCGCGAATTTGATGATGGTATTAGATTCGCTGTGTTCCTCCCTTTTTTAAAGGGAGGTTAGGAGGGATTATTTAAATATTGCATCGCCAAAAATATTATAGTCATGCATCATAGCCTCAAAAGATTTTGAATCGGCAGTTTTGTCGAGATTACCTAAAGCTGCTTTCTCAACTTTATCTTGTTGCTCATTAGACATACTACTCCGTTTTTTTTGAATTTCTAATGCTTTACTTTTCATATATCCAAGCAGGTATTCAGGCATTACTAGACTTGCTGGTTTACATATGCCTTGTTTTAAGGAAACTCGACTTGCCCTCATTTTTGATGAAAAATTGGAATTAACAATTCCTAAGATGAGAAAGGTGGGAAGTTTAGTGAATATGTAGATGTTGTTATCTCCTTGTAAGACATCCACACCAATACTTCTAAGAAAATATCTATTTATGTTACTTGGTAAGTTTAATGATTTTGGAGGAATATTTATTTCAGATAAAGGAAAGATATGTTGTTCATATTGATACAAATTATCTTGTTTACCTAAAAGAAAATTTCTTAAGTTAAGTTCAGCACGATTGATCTGATCTATGAAATAAGCACTCTCATTTTCAAAGTCAGAATTCTTATTTTTTATGTAGATTAATGTTCTCCATGAAAGGGATGTACAGAATTTTGCTAACCAATCTTTATATTCAATAACATAATTTTTTTGATCCAGAAAAGGTATAAACATTTTTTCAGAAAACTGTTTTTCCCAACCTGAAAAAAGAAGCTCACAATCATTGCATAAGAGATAGTCCTTGAGACTATCTTGTTGCCTTTTATTGATGTTATCTATGTTTCGAAGATAACCTGTAGCACTAGTTCTTTTGAGCCATTTACCAACAAATTTGGGGATGAAATGGCTTTCTTTTAATTCTTTTGATTCATGACAAAGTGAGCATATATTATTCATTTTAGTAAGTCTGTATTTTTGAAGATATGAAATAATATCGTCTAACTTTTATCATTATTCAATCCCTCCCAACCTTCCTTTAAAAAGGGAGGGCCTGTCACGTAATTTATTTAATCACATGACATTCCCCTCTTTTTCAAAGAGGGGCTAGGGGAGATTTTTAAAAACTCAAGAAACAGAATCATCCAAATTCGGCGCTAACCAACGCTTCGCTTCATCCAAAGTCCAATTCTTACGCTTCGCATAATCCTCAAGCTGATCGCCTGCGATTTTACCCACGTTAAAATATTCAGACTGTGGGTTTGCATAGTAGAAACCACTCACAGAAGAAGGTGGCCACATTGCAAAACTAGACGTCAATTGCGTACCAATCTTGGCAGTCGAATCTAACCAACTAAACAAGGTTGCTTTCTCAGAATGCTCAGGACAAGCAGGGTAACCTGGTGCAGGACGAATACCGACATATTTCTCTTTAATCAACTCTTCATTCGATAAGTTTTCAGTAGCTTGATAACCCCAGAACTCTTTACGGATACGCTCATGTAAATGCTCAGCAAAGGCTTCAGCAAAACGGTCACCTAAAGATTGTGCTAAAATTGCAGAGTAGTCATCGCCCTTGGCTTTATACTCATGTGCCATTTCTTCTGCACCGAAAATCGATACAGTGAAACCGCCCAAGAAATCTTCCGCTTGGTTTTTAGTCGCTACAAAATCAGCCAATGATAAGTTTGGTTTGCCAGTCACTTTGTCCGATTGTTGACGGATATGATGGAAGGTATGTGTCGTTGCACCCGATTCATCATAGACTTCAACAGAGTCAGCCGCAGAACGATTGGCAGGGTAAATGCTGAACACTGCACGAGCATCAAAGCGTTTATTTTCAATAATGTCTTTCAACATCTCTTGCGCTTGGTTATACAAATCAGTCGCAGCTTCACCGACCACTTCATCTGTTAGAATTGCAGGGAATTTACCCGCCAAACTCCAAGAAATAAAGAACGGAGTCCAATCAAAATACTCCACTAAAGTTTCAAGTGGGTAGTTGGTCAATGTATGCGAACCGATAAAGTTAGGAATCGCAGGTTTATTGGCAGCAAAGTCAATTTTTAAACCATTTTCAATCGATTCAGCATAAGACAATTTTGCTGCTTTCGGCTGTTTATTGGCAATACGTTCACGCACTTTTTCATATTCAGCACGAGTTTCTTCAACTAACTTCGGCTTCATTTCTTTAGAAAGTAATGTTGTTGCAATACCAACCGCACGAGAAGCATCTGCCACATAAATTACAGCATCATTTGAATATTGTGGATCAATTTTCACAGCGGTATGTGCTTTAGAAGTGGTTGCACCGCCAATCATGAGGGGTATATGGAAACCTTTACGTTGCATTTCTTTGGCAACAAAGACCATTTCATCGAGTGATGGTGTGATTAAACCTGACAAACCGATGATGTCACATTTTTCATCAATCGCTGTTTGTAAAATTTTCTCAGCAGGCACCATTACACCAAGATCAACGATGTCATAACCGTTACAGCCAAGTACAACACCCACGATATTTTTACCAATATCATGCACATCGCCTTTCACTGTCGCCATCAAGATACGCCCTTTAGATTGTGCACCTGATTTTTCAGCTTCAATGTACGGGTTCAACCAAGCCACCGCTTGCTTCATCACACGTGCAGATTTCACCACTTGTGGTAGGAACATTTTACCTGAACCAAACAAGTCACCGACCACATTCATGCCGTCCATGAGTGGGCCTTCAATCACATCAAGCGGACGAACTGATTTTAAACGTGCTTCTTCAGTATCTTCATCAATATAGGTGGTGATACCTTTGACTAGCGCATGCTCAAGACGTTTTTCGACAGGAAGTTCACGCCATTCCAAGTTTTCGACTTGTTTTTGTGCGACACCTTGACCACGATATTTTTCTGCAACTTCAAGCAATTTTTCGGTGGCATCATGTTGGCTTTCACCTTGATTCTGATTCAGAATCACATCTTCAACGGCAGCTTTGAGTTCAGGATCAATATCATCATAAATCGCCATTTGACCTGCGTTGACAATACCCATCGTCATGCCTTGTTGAATGGCATGGTAAAGGAACACAGAGTGAATCGCTTCACGTACAGGCTCATTACCACGGAATGAGAACGATACGTTAGACACACCGCCTGAAATCATTGCATGTGGAAGATTTTGTTTAATCCAGCCTGTTGCTTCAATAAAATCAACAGCATAGTTGTTATGTTCTTCAATCCCTGTTGCCACTGCAAATACGTTTGGATCGAAAATAATATCTTCAGCAGGAAAACCAACTTCATTGACCAATACATCATAAGAACGCTTACAAATTTCACGTTTACGTGCAGCAGTATCCGCCTGACCAGTTTCATCAAATGCCATGACAATAATTGCAGCACCGTACTGACGGCACAAACGTGCTTTTGCAACAAACTCGTCATAACCTTCTTTTAAGGAAATCGAGTTTACAACTGCTTTACCTTGTACGCATTTCAAGCCTGCTTCAATGATTTCCCATTTAGATGAGTCAATCATGATTGGCACTTTGGAAATTTCAGGTTCAGAGGCGATCAAATTCAGAAAATGCACCATCGCACCTTGCGAATCTAGCATGCCTTCATCCATGTTGATGTCAATAATTTGCGCACCTGCAACCACTTGTTGCAAGGCAACATCGAGTGCTTCGGCAAAGTTTTCTTCACGAATCAAACGGAGGAATTTTTTAGAACCTGTCACGTTAGTACGTTCACCGACATTCACAAACAAAGAATCGTCAGTAATGTTAAACGGCTCTAAACCACTTAAACGACAAGCAGGCTTGGTTTCAGGCACTTTGCGTGGCTTGATGTCTTTTACGGCATTGTAAATGGCACGAATATGGTCAGGGGTTGTACCACAACAACCGCCTGTAATATTGATCAGACCGCTTTCAGCAAATTCTTTTAAGAATGCAGCTGTTTCTTCAGGAGTTTCATCATAACCACCAAAAGCGTTTGGTAAACCTGCATTTGGATGTGCTGAAACAAAAGTATCGGCAACGTCAGAAATCGTTTTGACATGCGGACGCATTGCATCTGCACCTAAGGCACAGTTAAAACCAATCGACAATAAATCGCCATGACGTACTGAGTTCCAGAACGCTTCCGCAGTTTGACCTGTCAGTGTACGACCTGATGCATCGGTAATCGTACCCGAAATCATCAAAGGCAATTCACGACCTAATTGATTAAAAACTTCTTTAACGGCAAAAATTGCCGCTTTACAGTTCAGTGTATCGAATACTGTTTCAATGAGTAGAATGTCCGCACCACCTTCAATGAGGGCGTGTGCAGCCTCAATATAGTTTTCTTTTAATTCATCAAAGGTAATGTTACGAAACGCAGGATCATTCACATTCGGTGAAATTGAACAAGTACGTGACGTAGGACCGAGTACACCTGCAACAAAACGTGGTTTGTCAGGTGTTGAATATTTTTCACAAGCCGCTTTAGCAATACGTGCAGCTTCAAAGTTAATCTCATGGACAAATTCTTCCATGTGATAGTCAGACATTGAAACTTTTGTACCATTGAATGAGTTGGTTTCAATGATGTCTGCACCTGCATCGAGGTAAGCTTCATGAATGCCTTGAATAATTTGCGGTTGAGTCAGTACTAAAAGGTCATTGTTACCTTTCAAGTCAGATGCCCAATCGGCAAAACGCTCACCACGGTAATCGGCTTCCTCCAATTTATGGCGTTGGATCATGGTTCCCATTGCACCATCAATGATTAGGATACGTTGGGTCAGAAGCTCTTTTAAGGTGGTCAATGTTGACATTCAAAACTCTCAGCAGGTTTTTTAAACGTGCAATATATTAGCAGATAGTCTATATGATTACTGCAAAAGCGAATCTCAAGGCTAATTTATTGATGGAAATCTGTGATTTGATACATGAGCTTTGTTGATATACACAAAAAAATCAATTTTTGATTAAAATCAGTACATAAAGCAGTTTTAAAGATAAAAAAATAATGGATATGTAAATATTTTAGTTTGTCTAAGATTGTGAGTGTTTTTTCATCAATTTGTCATAAATTTCTTGGATGATGTGATGGTGAAATAACGAAAAAGACATTTTTCTTTAAATATTACAAATTTTATTTAAGGATTAGAAATGCTTGAACATCGGATTTTTTAATGTTTTATATAGACTAAGTTTATGTTTTTTATTTTTATTTTTATTTTTAGGTGAGTGGGTGTGTTAAGTGAAGCGTTTATATTTTTGAAATATGAGCGTTATATAAGTCATGTTTGTCATATAATTGTCATAATTAAATTGAACAATAAGGGGATTTTATTATCCTCTTTTACGTCTGCATGAATTCAAATTTACCTCCCGTTTCTGATTCGGCACAAACGTCAACAGTACAAAAGTCGACGAATGTTCATGTGCCAACACCAAAATTTTTTATGCCGGTGTTTTTGACGATTATTATTGCGACGCTTATTTATATTGCAATTCAGGTCAATACTGACCTGAGTCATGTACCTGCGCTGAGCATGTACTCTGTTATTTTATTGGCAACAGCACTTTTCATTGCACTCGGTTTTGAGTTTGTAAATGGTTTCCATGATACAGCCAACGCTGTAGCAACGGTGATTTATACGAATGCCTTACCTGCACCAGTTGCAGTGATGTGGGCAGGTTTCTGTAACTTCTTGGGAGTTATGGTTGCAAGTGGTGCTGTCGCTTACGGGATTATTGCTTTACTACCTGTTGAATTGATTATGAATGTCGGTTCAGGTGCAGGTTTTGCGATGGTTTTTGCCATGCTCATAGCAGCGATTCTGTGGAACTTAGGGACTTGGTTCTTAGGGATTCCGGCATCAAGCTCACATACTTTAATCGGTTCGATTTTAGGTGTAGGCATCATGAACTGGATTTTACATTCGGGGAGTGGCGCTTCAGGCGTTGATATGGATCAAGTTGCAAAAGTGGGTAAAGCATTGCTGTTTTCTCCTCTTATTGGTTTTGCATTTGCAGCAGTTGTTTTCTTATTGGTTAAGAAAATATTTAAGAAACAAGTTGAATTGTTCCAACCACCTGAAGGTAATAAGCCACCACCACCATTGATCCGCGCCATTCTTATCTTTACCTGTACGGGTGTAAGTTTTGCACATGGCTCAAATGATGGTCAAAAAGGTATGGGCTTAATCATGTTGATTTTGATTGGTTGTGTACCTTTGGCATATTCTTTAAATAAAAGTTTAGACCAAACACATTTACAATCATTTTCACAATTATCAAGTCAGACCGCGTCAGCAATCTATGTACAACATGATGATATTTCGGATGCGCAAGCACGTGATACGATTACTAAATACGTTCAAACTAAAGAATTAACACCGCAAGTTATACCTGCATTGGCAAGTTTAACGGATCACTTGGGTGAACGTGTCAGCAAGTTTGGTAGTTTGAACAATTTACCTGAAGCGGAAGTTTCTGCTTTACGTAATGATATGTACTTGAGCTCGACTGCATTTAAACGTTTGGAGAAAGCTGAGCAATTGCCAAAAATGGATGCAACACAAACCAAAGTGGTGAAAGACTACCGTAAAAATTTAGATTCATTTTTACAATACATTCCAACTTGGGTAAAAGTTGCAGTGGCATTGGCATTGGGTCTAGGCACAATGGTTGGTTGGAAGCGTATTGTGGTGACTGTAGGTGAGCGTATTGGTAAACATCATATGACTTATGGTCAGGGCATGTCTGCTGAATTGGTTGCAATGACGACAATTGCAGCAGCAGATGGTTTTGGCTTACCAGTATCAACCACACACGTTTTAAACTCGGCTGTTGCAGGTACCATGGTTGCCAATAAATCTGGTTTGAACTTTGCGACAGTGAAAACTATTCTTTCAGCTTGGATTTTCACATTACCTGCAACAATTTGTTTATCAGGTGGATTGTTTTGGTTATTCTTACAATTTGTCTAATCTGAAATAATTAAATAAGAAATTTAAAAATGCTGCCAAAAGGCAGCATTTTTTTTAGCAAATAGAACATGCTCAAACTTATGATTTTTTCACTTTAGACCATACTTTATCTAATGGTAGCTTATTGGCAGCAAAACCATAAATAGCAGCAAAGGGCAGTGCAGTACGTGCAAGATAAGCCACACGCCATAAGCCCCCATGATTTGCACCGTCCATCATCAGTTGAAGTGGATGTTCAAGATCATTTTCAGGATGTGATAATGCTTTAGGGTTGCGTAAGTCGTGAATCCATAACGCAGCCATAATGGCATTGGTCGTTTCAGGATCAAAAGCTTCAACATCAAATAAACGTGCGCCATGGAATGCTGCTTTCAGCAGTGGATTTTTGGTCACTGAATAAGTCGTTGTCGATGGTGCAATATTGATACATACCTTTTGACCTTGATGACGAGCTAAAGTTGCACGCCATTGTTGTAGTCGTTTTGCTAAGGCGTAGTTTGGACCTTGTTCTACGACCATACAGTCTGCGACACCATAAGCTTGTCCATTATCGGAAGAAATCAACGTTTTTTGATGATTTTGGAAAAAATGTTTGAGTGAGATGGTTGAAATGCCTTTACTAAAGAGTTTTTCAAAACTTGAACGTCGCTTAAATTTCTCACCCGAAGCTTCAATCACTTCTTTAGGCACAGCATAAATGTCTGTTGGTGTACACATATACATGAGTGATGAGTCAGGCTTTTGCTGACTGACATAGCTCATAATACTGTCCATTGCCATAGAAACACGAACGTGTTTTTCACCATCTAGGTATGCAATTGCAGCAAGGTTTAGTTTATGTGGATTCTGCGCTAACCAATGTCCAATTTCAGGAATTTGGGTCAGTAAATTTACCCCTAACTTTTGTGTCAGTTCATTTTGTGATGTATTTGCTGAAATATCTTCTAAGCTTGGCGCATGAAGTGTGGCATTGCCATTTTCAATAATCTTGAGGATTTTTGTCCATACTCGTTCATTGGGTAAATCTACGGCAATAATATTGGCTTTCCATTTTGCAAGCCAACTCAGAGGTCCTGCTTCCGATGCAGCACCAAACAGAACCATGGTTTTTTCAGATAAGTCGAACCATTCAGGATGAGCAATCACTTTACGTAAAGCATCGGCATGACTTTCTTCAACAATACCCGCATCTTGCCAAAATGTTATTTGATCAAGTAAAGCCTGACCTTGTAGTTTTTGTCCACGATAGGGTACATACCATTCGGGTTTTGCAGTACTTTTACCTTGAATTGTCACGGTATACAGTTTTTGAATGTCAGCGACATCCATAACATCTTTCAATAAATACTTTTTTCCATCACGATAAAAATCAAAACTATGCTGTGCTTTGTGTAAGCCTTGGGTAGCAATGTGAATGGGATTTTGAGTTGAGCGAATACCATGTTCAACCAGTGCTTTAAAATAATGGGGGTAATTTTTTCGCCAATTTTTATCTACTAATACGGCTTGAGCATTGGCATGATCGACCAAAGACAGTGCTTCGGAAAGAATGGATTGACCTGTTTTGGAACTGCTCGATTTGCCTGTATGTGGGTCAAGTGGAAAGTGTAATCCATCTAATATTTTGGACATGCGAAAAACCCCAGTTTTTTTTAAATTAATATACAGATGTATACATTATCTATGCCAAGTTTACTTTTTGGGTGGCATTAACTACCAAAATTGATAGAAAACGTAAGGGGAAAATGAATGCCTTTTACATCTAAAAGATTCTATTGAGTGTTATTTGATTGAAAGATTTTTTAAAACTTGTGTGAAAAATAAATAAAAACATCAATTCCGACAAATTTAGTTGATTTTTTATTAATTGCCCCCAACTTCAGTTAAAATAGCAACTTCAGCTTGAGGAAAAAGTTATGTCGACTGAAAACAGCAACACTGCAGTTGCAGAAGAAATTCCAAATTTATTGATTACACCAACTGCACAAGAATATCTGAAAGATTTGCTTGAAAAGCAAAATACACCGGGTATCGCAGTTCGTATTTTTGTTGAACATGCAGGAACTCCACGTGCTGAATGTTGCATGGCGTATAGTGCTCCTGATGAAGTTGTCCCTACAGACTATAAACAAGAATATGCAGAGTTTGGTGCTTATATTGATAGCCCATCTATTCCATATTTATTAGATGCGGTTATTGATTACAACAAAGACCGTTTTGGTGGGCAGTTGACATTCCGTGCACCAAATTCAAAAGTCCCACGTGTCGGTCCTGATGCATCAATGGAAGAGCGTATTACTTATGTATTACAGTCTGAAATTAACCCAGGCTTAGAAGGTCATGGTGGTAACTGTGCATTGGTTGAAGTACAAGATGATGCAGAGCATGGTTTAACAGCGGTATTAAAATTTGGTGGTGGTTGCCAAGGGTGTTCATCTATTGACTTAACCTTGAAACAAGGTGTTGAGACAACGTTGAAACAGCATATTCCAGAATTGATGAGAGTTGTCGACCAGACAGATCATACTCAAACTGATGGTGCGTATTTCAAATAAATTGATTTAAAATTCAGTTTTAAAACCTCCAATTATGGAGGTTTTTTTATGCTTAACAGTTTTGTAAGGATGAGTTTTCTCATATTTTTGATATAGAAAAATATGTTTATTTATGAGAATAAAATTTAATTATTACAGTAATTTATATAATAAATAAAATTAAATTTATGAATGCAAATAGTAGTAATTATCATTAAATATTGCATTTAGTGGTGTCTTTGTTACACTATGTCACGAAATCTTCCATATTTATTCATAACTTAGATTCTTTGGGGTATCTTGCATGACAAAACGTGTTATCCAATCCGTGTTATCAATTTCAGTTGTAGCACTGATGATAAGTGCTGCTCATGCGGTAGAATCAAAAGAAAATTCAAGTGAAAATGTGTCATCAGAACCCAAAAGTAAACTTGAAACGATTGTCATTACAGCATCAGGATACGAGCAAGATATCTCGAAAGCACCCGCATCTATGACAGTGATTAGTCGCGAAGAATTAGACAAACGAGAGTACTCAGACATTACAGATGTACTTCGAAATACACCAGGAGTTGTTGTTTCAGGCTCAGGTTCGGCTCAAAGTATTAGTATTCGAGGGATGAGCTCGAATTACACATTATTCTTGATTGATGGCAAGCGACAGTATTCAAAAGATGTGAATCCAAATGGCGACGATAATGGATTCGAAAAAAATATTTTACCGCCAATGGCCGCTATTGAACGTATTGAGATTATCCGTGGTCCTGCATCAACGCTATATGGCAGTGAGGCTATGGGTGGTGTAATTAACATCATTACGAAAAAGGTATCAGATGAATGGTCGGGTACGGCCGAGCTTGGTACAGTTATTCAGGATAAGGGTGATGCAGGTGATCTAAAAAATGCATCTGTATATATTGCAGGACCATTAATTCCAAATAAACTTGGTCTACAACTTGGTGTAAGCAAACAAGAACGTGAAGAAGATAGTTTTGTTGGTGGCTTTAGAGGAAATGAGAGAGAAAGTTTAAATTCACGCTTAACTTATATGCTCAATGATCAGCATGATTTACAGTTTGATGCGAATTTTACTACGCAAGATGCAAAATCAACAGTGGGTAAAACGGTAGAAGCAGTTGCAAATGCCACAGATTCAAATTCACGTAACTATCGTAGTGTTTATGCATTAACGCATAATGGTCGTTATAGTGATAAATTGGATAGCGCAACGTATTTGCAATATGAAAACTCTAAAAATCCAGACCGTGCCAATACAACCCTTGATACGAAAGGGATTGAGCTTGAAACATGGACATTTAATAATCAATGGAATTGGTTGCTAAATAAACACAAACTGTCATTTGGTGCTTATTATAAAGATGAAGTGTTGAATGATAAAGCAACAAACCGTAACCCGAATATTCCAGAATTTAGTGAATTATCTCGTTGGTCGGTCGCAGGCTTTCTTGAAGATACTTGGAGTGTAACCGATCAGTTTAATTTAACTGGTGGTTTGCGCTATGACCATGATGAGAATTATGGTGGTAATTTATCGCCGCGTTTATACGGTGTTTATAGCTTTACAGATCAATTCAGTATGAAAGGTGGTGTATCTACAGGATATAAACAACCCGATATTCGAGCAGCAACAGAAGGTTTTTATAGTGTGACAGGTGGAGGAGGTTCTCCTACATCTACAGGTCGAGGTATTATCCGTGCCAATCCTGATTTAGATCCTGAAACTAGCGTTTCTTCAGAGCTTGGGTTTAATTGGAAAAATGATTATGTAAATGCTTCTTTAACAGGCTATATCACTCAGTTTAAAGATAAAATAACTGAAGTACGGACTTGTGAAACAGACACAGATGGGACGAACACGAACCGTAATAATGTCGCTGCTTGGAAATGTGCTGAAGGTGCAACGCCATTTTATTTCATCAGTGATCGTATTAACGTAGATGATGCTGAACTACAAGGTATTGAAGCTACGGTTGAAACTGATTTAAACGAATATACAACATTATCGGCAAATTATACGTATACAAATACGGAAATTAAATCAGGTGAATTTAAGGGGCAACCTTTAAATGAAATGCCTAAGCATATGTTTAATATTACAGTAGATTATAATATTTCAGATGCATTAAACGTTTGGAGTCGCTTACATTATCGTAGTGAAACATCTTCTTATTTAAGTCGTACTTCAATGTCTGAACCGAATCCAGGGTATGAATTCCTCGATATTGGCTTTAATTATCAGTTTACACCACATTTGAAAGGGAAGTTCGGTGTATATAATCTGTTAGATGAAACCGCTGAAAACTCAGATGGTGATCGTTTATTGGATGGACGACGTTATGGTGTAAGTTTTATGGCTAAATTTTAATAGATTTCTTGGTATATCAGATTTAGAAAAAGGCGCTTTAAGCGCCTTTTTCTATTCCTAAAATCTTAAGCGTTTCATTTGAATAATAAAACTTTTCCAAATGCACACGAGCACGTTGTCTTAAGTGCTGAGAAGAAATAAGTTTTTGAATAATGGGGTTTAATAATTGGCAGAGTTCATTTTGAATGAGCGTTTCATCAATGTTAAGATCACGTAATAATAAGTCAAAACTATGTTCTTGATTACGCACATACCAAGCATATACGCCATCGTGCACTTGCTGTTTAAGATAGTCAGTTTGGCGAAGGTGATCCCAAATTTCATGACCCAAAGTAACCGTTTTCGGTAGGTCATTCACTTCAATATAGCTACGAATCACTGAGACGGGCACTTTTTTAATTTTGTGCCAAAGGTTCGCTTGTAAGTGATAAAGCTTTTCATCGTCAAACTGATGATTTAAAACTTGCTCACTCAGTTGGCTAATTTTAATGATATTTTTTTGCAAATAATGCTTAACCGTATCATCCAAGTTGGTATCTGTGACCGACTCCAGAACCGATTTCCCCATTTTCATAAAACGACCAACACCAGGCACTTTTTTATTCATGACTGAATTATCAATATAATCTTGAATCGAATGATGAATCAGTTGCGTTAACATGCTTGAAAACGAAGGATTATTTACAACTCGTTTAATGAGCGCTTTACGATGCCCACTTTTACTTGCGACATAGAGTGCAAGTTTATCAATGGTGGCAACTGGAATAATATCTTCAATAGTTGCCGTGTCATTTATAGGATGAATCAATGCAAAACGAATATGTTCCGCAATCTGTTCAATTAGAAAATCACTTGCAGGGGTATCGAGTATTTGCTTTTGAATGAGTTTATGAATTTGTTCAAAACTCCACAGATCTTGTAAAGTTTGTTTTCTAAACCACTGATGAAACTGTAAAAATTCATTTTCAATCTGATCTGCTTGAGCAAACTCTTGATCTAGAAAATTCAGTTGTGCTTCAATGAGTTGTTCAGTCAGTGGGTGAGACATATTTCATCCTTGTTGCAAATATCACTTATATACTTTGTGTTCAGACAACGGATTTTTTTGCGTCTGAATTTTGTCTAAAAAAAGACGGTACGCATCAGCGACTTCTTCAGGTGATTCAAGTAGTGGCATATGACCAACATTATTAAGAATGACAGGCGTTTCAGGTCTTTTCAATAAGCTTTTCAGATTTTGTACGACTTCAACATTAATGATTTGATCTTGCTTACCCCATAAAATTTGCGTCGGTGCTTCAATATTTTTGAGCATTAACGTAAAAGATGCAGGTGTATAGAGCTTATTTAGATCGGTAATCTGATTCACAATTTTTGATGTTTCTTGTGAATGCGCAATCAGTATTTTTTCTTGTTCTTGCCTAATAATTCTAGGTGTAAAGGGTGGTTTGTACATCACTTTTTTCAGTACAAAGTCTAAATCTCCTGGTTGGCTCACAATTAATTGTTTCAAATAAACAGGATTTTTTAAATAATTGGTATTGTTATTTTGGAAAATTCCACCTGTACTCATTAAAAATAAACTTTTGGTATCAAATGGATATTGCGATGCATAAAACATAGCAACGGTTCCACCCAACGAGTGACCTGCAATATTTAAGTTATTTTGAATATGTGCGGCTTCAATAAATCGGCGCAATTGCTCTGTGACATTGGGTACCGAAATATCAAAATTAGCAGGGACTTGAGTATTACCTACCAATGGTAAATCGGGAATGATGACATGATAATAAGGCGTTAAACGGTATGCGACATCGTTCCATGTATCACGGCTACTGGCTAAACCATGAATGAGTAAAATGGTTGGTTTGCTGCTGTCACCACCTTCGCTATATGACCAAGTAACATCGCCCACTTTTAATGTTTTGCTTTTTAACCCTGCCCAAACACGTTCTTCTTGTAAGATTTTTTGATAGTCCACATATTCAGTTGTTGCTGCATGAGTAGGGAGAACACCTAATGCAAGCGTAGCGACTGAAAGACTCAGTATAGCTGTGGTTATCGATTGAAAAATATTTTGATTTAAACGGCGTTTTTTATGCAAAACCAAGGGCATTGATCATCTTCCTTGAAAAGGGTTTGCCATTATATAAAAGTGAAAAAGATTATTGATTATTTATTTCACCTTTACATTCGCCTCTTTAGCTTAAATGTTTATTTTTTTATCATTTCAAAGTGTGAAAATGAGCATGTAAAATTTAAAAAAATGATAAATCTTATGAATATTTCGATAGATAAAAGTACTTGTTGAAGCTTTACACAGTTATATGTGTAGTTGAGTCGGCAATATTAAAAATTGTAACAGAGTTTATTTTTAGTCAGTGACATTGCAAAAATACAGGCATAAAATAGTGCAATTCTCCAAAACTGATGGAAAAAAAATGCTGACAGCAGATGAAGCACTAGATCGTTTAAAAAAAGGTAATGCACGTTTTGCATCGGATGAAGTGAATCCCGCTAAATTTTTAACCCATCAACAACGTACAGAAATGGTGAAAGATCAACATCCATTTGCAATTATTTTGGGCTGTTCAGATTCTCGTGTACCTGCTGAAATGGTTTTTGATCAGGGCTTTGGTGATTTGTTCGTGATTCGTGTGGCAGGCAACATTGTTGCACCATCACAAGTGGGTAGCGTGGAATTTGCTGCGGACAGTTTTGGTTGTCCATTGGTTGTAGTACTAGGTCATAGTCACTGTGGTGCGATTCATTCGACTATTGAAGCATTGATGAATCCGGACTCTCCACCTTCTGCAAATTTAATGTCGATTGTGAACCGTGTACGTCCATCGGTTGAGATTTTGATGCAAACTGAATTGAAAGATGATTTAGAAAAGTTATCTCATCATGCTGTGCGTTCAAATGTTTTTGCTTCAGTAAACCAATTACGTCATGGCTCTGCTGTACTTGAAAGTCTTATTGCAAAGGGCAAACTTAAAGTCGTTGGTGCAGAATATTCACTTGAAACAGGTGAAGTTGAATTTTACGACTTTTAATCTGTTGAACATTTATTTAAATTGATTAAAGGCGCTTATAAAGCGCCTTTAATGTATGGATAGGCATTATCCAGTAATATTTTTTGTGCTGTGACATTGGGATGAATCTGATCTTTTTGCATTAATGATTTTTGTCCTGCAATGCCTTGCATAAAAAAGGGCATCAATTTGACCTTATATTGCTGACTGATGACTTTATAATTATTCTCAAAAGCTGTGCTATAGGCAGTACCATAATTCGGTGGAATTTTCATTCCTAATACAATCACTTGAGCTTTACTGCGTTGACTTTGTTGTACCAATTGAGCAAGATTTTTTTGAATCATTTGCGGAGGTTGTCCACGTAAACCATCATTTCCACCGAGTTCAATCACCACAATATCGGGTTTATGTACCTGTAAAAGTTTTGGTAAACGTGCTAAAGCACCACTCGTGGTTTCTCCACTGACGCTCGCATTGACCACGTTATGTTGTTTTGGAAATTGTTGATTTAAACGTGATTGCAATAGATTTACCCAACCTTGTTGTGGGTTAATGCCATAACCTGCACTCAGACTGTCACCGACAATCATGATAGTTTTTGCAAAACTACTCGCAGGAACAAGGCAGATCATGCTAAAAAATAGACAGCTCGTGATTTTTTTTATTTTGCCTACATTTAATACTTGATGATTTTGTATATAAGGTTTGTTTTTTATGTCCACTTTTCAGCCCAAAGCTCAGTCTAATCACACAGACTCCATCATGCCACAACCGATAATTTCTGCACAACATCTCACACAATCGATACCATTACAGCAAAAAACATTAACGATTTTTGAAAATTTAAATGTTGATATCTTTGCAGGCGAGTTGGTGGCAATTACAGGGCGTTCAGGCTCAGGGAAATCAACTTTGCTCGGCATTTTGGCAACACTTGATCAAGCGAGTTCAGGGGAGCTATGGGTCAATGGTGAAGCAGTCCATACCTTAAATGAAGAACAGCGAGCTTTGGTGCGTTTACGTCATATTGGTTTTATTTTTCAGTCTTTTCAACTCTTACCACATCTTTCAGCGCTTGAAAATGTCATGTTACCACTTCGCTTACAGCCACAATTTCATTATGCGGAAGCAGAGCAGAAAGCCTTGCAGTTGCTTAAACGGGTTGGCTTAGAGCGTCAAAGCAGTCAAACACCAAAAGTATTGTCGGGTGGTGAACAACAACGTGTTGCGATTGCGAGAGCATTGATTACTGAACCTAAAATTATTTTTGCAGATGAACCAACGGGCAATTTGGATAGTCATACTGCAAGTGAAATTGAACAGTTATTATTTGAATTAAACCGCGAAACAGGCACAACTTTAGTGATTGTGACGCACGATGCTGACTTGGCTGCACAATGTCAACGTCACTTAGAGCTTAAAGATGGACAATTGATTGAGCAGAAAGTGGAACAATTGAATCATCGTCAGGTTTTGTCATAGGAGGCTCGAAAATGTTTGCACTTTTTAAGCCTTTATTACGACAAAGTTTCGCTACGACAGGTATTTATTTGCTTATTATCGCACTGACGCTTGCCATTAGTGCAACGACTGCGCTGAAGTTTAGCAATGAGCAAGTGCAAAATGCAGTGGCATTGCAAGCTGCTAAAATGCAGGCGGCAGACTTGGTTCTTAGTGATAATATTCCGATTGATGCCAAGTGGCAAAAACAAGCTGAATCTTTACAATTACAACAGACAAAAGTCACCTTATTTGGCTCAATGGCATCAACGAACGATCAGTTTGTCATGGTCAATGTTAAAGCCATAGCACCTCAGTTTCCTTTACGCGGCGAATTACGTATAGCACCTGAACAAGCACATATACGATCAGGCGAAGTTTGGCTGAGTCAACGTGCTCAAGATTTATTACATGTGAATGTCGGTAGCCAGATCAAAATTGCCGATGGCGATTTTAAAGTGGGCGGTATTATTACGCATGATTCCAATCAGGAAATGGGCTTTTCAGCATTTTCACCGACTGTGATTATTCATCAAGATGATGTTGCTAAAACCAATGCTATTCAGGTGGGAAGCCGTATTGATTATCGACTTTTACTTGCAGGTTCAGCAGAAAATACCCAGCGCTTTGTTGATGTTTTTCAGGCTTTTGTTAAAGCTGAAAAGTTGAAACTCAGCCATGCATCACAGCAAATGCAAGATACAACACAAGTAGCGAGTTCAGATGGTGCAGAAGTTAATCCAAACGATGCGATGACCTTAAATAGTCTGCGTTTACGCACAGCTAGTGATGCCAATACACGTCTGATTCAACCCATTGAAAACTTAGATACCTTTTTACAGCTTGCCAATATTTTAACGATTTTGCTTTGCGGTATCGCGATTGCATTGACCAGCCAACGTTATGTACAGCAGAACCAAGATCATATTGCATTAATGCGTTGTATGGGGGCAGGGCGAGGACAAATTTTTAGAACTTTTCTATTGTTATTATCATTGATTGTCCTGATTGCAATAGTCTTTGGTAGTGCGATTGGTTTGGGTATGGGCTATGCTTTGTTGCAGTTAATTCTTCAACTGATTCCAAATTTAGAACTACAATTTTCAGTATTACAGATGCTTGTTGGTCCATTACCGATTGCGATTTTTACCAGTGCAGTGGTGCTTTTGGGTTTTATTTTACCAGGACTTTTACAACTGCTGAATACACCACCTGTTCGTGTAATTCGTCAGCAAGAAAAATCTGTAGAATCGATTGTACTGACTTTGAGTGCAGGGCTTTTCAGTTTGGTTGTTTTTAGTATTTTATTGACTGAAAATCTAAAGCTGAGTCTGATTGTTGTATCGAGTATTTTTGCTTTATGCGGTGTGTTGTATGGCATAATTTGGCTGTTACTCAAATGGTTAAAAGCCTTAAAAAATCGTTATTCAGCTTATGTTCGAACACCATCACAGACAGCATTACAAATTACAGCTTTGGCACTTGGACTCAGTTTAATTAGTGTGCTTGCTGTTTTACGCACAGATTTATTGGAGCGTTGGCAACAACAATTGCCAGAAGGTACACCAAATCAGTTTGTTTATGGATTGCCACCTTTTGAGGTTGAGCAATTTAGACAACAATTACAAGAAAAGGGTTGGAGAAGTACACCGTTATATCCCAATGTCCGTGGACGCTTGATTGCTAAAAATGATCAAGCCTTTTCGGTACAGCAAGTGGCACAAATTAATGCCTTACGCCGTGAAATAAACCTGACGCAGTCCAATGAATATCCGCAAGATAATCAGATTATTCAAGGAAATGCAGCACTGCAAAAAAGTGGTGAAGTGTCAGTTGAAAGTAAACTGGCTGAAGAATTGGGTATTAAAGTTGGCGATACACTGACATTTACTTTGCCTGAAGGTGAATTACATGCAAAAGTGGTAAATCTCAGAACGGTAGAGTGGCGTAGTTTTAGCCCGAACTTCTTTTTCATTTTTGCACCGCAAAGTTTGGATGAAAACTCAGGCAGTTATTTAGGTAGTTTCTATACGCCACCTGCTGAAAAGTCGCAGCTCATTGGCATAGTACAACAGTTCAGCAATACCGTCTTTATTGATGTTTCTGCTATTTTGGATGAGGTGAAACGTCTTGTAAATGTGTTGATGCAGATCATTAGTGTACTGGCATTATTGGTCAGTATTTCAGGCTTTTTGGTCTTGGTTGCTTGTATTAATTTACTCATGGATGAGCGCAAAAGAGAAGTGGCTCTCATGCGGTCATTCGGTAGCTCTAAAGCACAACTGAAACGCATGATGACGATTGAAATTGGTCTGATTGGTTTTATTGCAGGAATTGTATCTTGCTTCTTTGCCGAAGTGATTAGTGCGATTGCATGTTGGCGTATGAATATGGAAATGCAATTACATCTTGAAATCTGGTTAATCCTCCCCCTTGTGATGACAGTGCTATGTGCTGTGATTGGACGTTATCGTTTGAGTTATTTGTCAGATATTCCGCCCTTACAAAGTTTAAGAGAATTGAATTCTTAATTGATTATTTCTAGTTTGAATGTTGCAATAAAATGGGTGATTCATGGTGATGATACCCATTTTATTTTGGAAAATAAGTTCAGCTTTAGTTTATCAACAAAGTTTTCATTTGACTGGCTGCATCTTGCCAAAGCGCTAAAAGCCCCTGAATTTGTTGTTGATTGTATTGATAAAATACAAAACACAGCGCAACGCCAAGACCTAAAACAATCATCGGCATGATTTTTCCTGCATACATTTTTTGTGTAAAGTGCCAACCGAGCGCAAGAATAACGCCCATAATAATGCCGCCAATATGTGCCATATTATTGATGCCTGAAGCAAAGAAACCAAAGCCGACGTTGGCAATCATAATGATGAGTAAAGACTTACGGTCTAAATAAGGCACATTTCTAAAAAATGACAGTGCTGTCAGCGCACCGCCAAGTCCCATAACTGCGCCTGAAGCACCTGCGGACACTCGTGGAATCAGGTCTTGTGCAGGATGTTGCAAATAAGCATAACTATTTAGAATGTCCAAATAGCCACTCAATAAATTCCCCATTAAGCCTGCAAGAATATATAAACCCAAATAATATGCACGTCCAAAAACTTGTTCGGCGATATTGCCAAAAACGAACAATGCCCACATATTCATGAGTAAATGCATGAAGCCAAAGTGGAAAAACATACTTGAAAATAGTCGATATGGTTCCGAAAGATAGGTTAAAGGTGCATAATCTGCACCCCAATGCATTGCATCACGTGTAGATGGACTAGAAAAATCTACCCCACTGAGCACTTGTAATACAAAAAGTGCAACGTTGATTCCAATCAACAGCAAAGTGAGTTTACCTACACCATTACGTGGTTGGTTGGGGGGATATGCATGTATTGGATTGGAATCGTAATTCGACATACTAAATGTTCTGGGTTGATATTATCTTTCAGCTTAGCACGAATCATTTAAATTTCAGGAGTAACACACTGACATGAAAGCTTTTATTGTTAGAACTTTGTTAATCATTGTCAGTGTGCTGATTATTATTCAACTGTGGATTTTTTCAAGTTTGGTCTATTGGCGAACTAATCCTGTAGAAAATACAATGTTTATGCGTTGGACATATTTGTCTGATTTTAAGCCAATTCAGCATGAATGGCGGGCGTATGATGACATTAGCGATCATTTCAAACATGCGATTATTGCTGCGGAAGATGCCCGTTTTATCGATCATCATGGTTTTGATTGGACAGGAATTGAAGATGCATTACAAAAGAATATGAAAAAAGATAAAGTTGTTGCAGGTGGTTCAACGATTTCACAACAATTGGCAAAAAATTTATTTTTTTATAATCGACGTTCTTATTTTCGTAAAGGTCAGGAAGCGATTGCAACTACAATGATGGAACGAATGTGGAGTAAAGAACGAATTTTAGAGGTCTATATGAACTCGGTTGAGTTTGGTGATCATATTTATGGAGTTGAAGCGGCATCGCAGTATTATTTTGGTAAAAGCGCACGAAATTTAAATCGTGAACAGGCTGCATTTTTAGCATCAATTTTACCTAACCCGAAATATTATCAAGATCACAGAGATGATCGTAAATTGCAAAATAAAATACGGATGGTACTGAAATATATGCGTTACACGCGAATTCCAAAGTAACTAAGATATTGAAAAGAAGCAGTTTGCAATAATGCATTGATCATAGTCATCGCTATTTAGTGAACTAAACGAATGTACGATTTTAATGATTTTGATTGTTCTCAAAGATGGTATTACTAAAACATGGAAAATAATTTTTATGTACTGTGTTTTTTTATGAAATTGTCACAAAATTGAAGCATACTATTCTGTAAATATCATTAGATTGCAGGCTGTTTTGCATGAATACCGCAGTAACGACAACGTCTACAGAATATACTTATAATGAGCGCTTCATTAACCGTGAGCTTTCCATTCTCGATTTTCACCTTCGAGTGTTGGAACAAGCTGTGGATCCGTTGCATCCGTTATTGGATCGACTCAACTTCTTGCTGATTTTTTCTCGTAACATGGATGAGTTCTTTGAAATTCGTGTTGCAGGTGTCATGGAACAGTTGATGCTTGAAAATGAAAGCCGTAGCCCCGATGGTTTAACGCCAAAACAGGTACTAGAGCAAATTTCTCGGACGGCGCATGAAGCCATTGATCGTCAGTATCGTATTTTAAATGATGAAATCTTCCCAAAACTACGTGAAGCGGATATTAGTTTCTTACGTCGTGGAGAGTTAACGCCTGCGCAATCGGTATGGATTAAAAAATATTTCCAAGAACAAGTTGCACCAGTACTCACACCAATTAGTCTAGATCCTGCACATCCATTCCCACGTTTAGTTAATAAAAGCCTGAATTTTATTGTCACGCTTGAAGGTAAAGATGCTTTTGGTCGTCAAATTGATTTAGCCGTTGTTCCTGCACCCCGATCGTTGCCTAGAGTGGTACGTTTACCTGATGAGTTGACAGGGGGGAAAGAGCATTTTGTCATGTTGTCTGCCATTATTCATGAGCATGTTTCTGATTTATTCCCAGGTATGACAGCGACAGGATGTTATCAATTCCGTGTGACTCGAAATGCCGATTTAGCTTTAAATGAAGATGTTGAAGATTTAGCGAAAGCATTAATTGGTGAGTTAAGTTCACGCCGTTTTGGTCGTGCGGTACGTTTGGAAGTTACGCATAATTGTCCAAAGCATATTTATGAATATTTGCTTGATGAGTTTGATCTACATGAGGAACAACTCTACAAGGTAGATGGCCCTGTTAACTTGGCACGTCTTGTTTCGAACTTTAAAGTGCCACATTTGCGATATGACTCTCATGTGCCAGTCTTACCAAAAGTATTGAAAAAAACTGAAAATATTTTCTTAGCAATGCAGAAGCAAGATATCTTACTGCATCATCCATTTGAATCTTTTGCACCTGTCATTAATCTCTTACGAGAAGCCGCACGTGATCCTCAAGTACTCGCAATTAAGCAGACGCTATACCGCAGTGGTGCAGATTCTGAAATTGTACAAGTACTTGCTGAAGCGGCGCGTAATGGTAAAGAAGTCACCGCAGTTATTGAGCTACGTGCACGTTTTGATGAAGAATCAAATATTGAAGTGGCAAATGTATTACAAGAAGCTGGTGCCGTTGTGGTGTACGGTATAGTGGGTTATAAAACGCATGCCAAAATGATTTTGGTTGTGCGCCGTGAAAACAATAAATTAGTACGTTATGTACATTTGGGCACAGGAAATTACCATGCGACCAATGCACGTATTTATACCGATTATGGATTACTCACAACAGATAAAGAACTGTGCGAAGATGTGCATCGTATCTTCCAAGAGTTGACGGGTATGGGCAAAATGGCGAAATTAAAAAAGCTTTTACATGCACCATTTACTTTACATGCTCAACTCGTGACTTTTATCGATGAAGAAATAGAAAATGCGAAAGCAGGTAAGCCTGCGCAAATTATTATTAAAGTAAATGCTTTAACAGAAGTTCAACTTATCAATAAATTATATGAGGCTTCACAAGCAGGTGTGCAAATTGACTTAATCATTCGCTCAATTTGCTGTTTACGTCCAGGTTTACCTGGTTTGTCTGAAAATATTCGTGTGCGCTCAATTGTCGGACGTTTTCTTGAGCATACACGTGTATTTTACTTTGGAAATGCAGGGAATGCGCGGATTTATTGTTCAAGTGCAGATTGGATGGATCGTAACTTATTTAGTCGCGTTGAGGCTTGTTTTCCAATTGAGGAGCCTGGCTTGAAAAAACGTATTTACCAACAAGGTTTGATCAACTATTTGAAAGATAATCAACAAGCGTGGGAGTTACAGGCCGATGGTATATGGGTGCGTGTAACAGCTCAAGAGGGTGATATAGCACACAATGCACAGCAGATTTTACTTGCAACAGTGATGGGCTAATTTTTATTTGCTCTAACTCGGCTCTTTATAAAAAACCATCCCGATAATTCTTGGGATGGTTTTTAATTCAATAAATGGTAATTAACGGTCAATTTGGTCTTAAATCTTTTAATCAGTTAAATTCTCAGCTAGATTAAAATCATTTTTCAAGTTTAAATTAATAATATTATTAAAAAAAGATAACAGAGACAATGATGAGTGTTAAATTGGAGGCCGAATAAATTTTTATTCTTAATAAAATTTTCTTGAATTTATTTAAATGAATTTAAGTGCCTGAGAGATAAAAAAATATAACAACTGCATTGGCAATGATTGTGTTCAATGATGCCAATCTTGATGATGCCTTGCCAAAACAGGAAAAGAGTTTGACTGTATTTGTAGGTCAGTTTTGTATGGCAGTTTCACTTTACTTATACAACATGGCTTTGTTGAAGATCTGACGAAACGCCTGCTGAGCGTTTGGAGAATGTCAAACGAGGTTCTACATCAGATTTAAGTAGTGACATGGAACCTTGGATTGATAAGCCAAATATAGAACATGTCAATGGTATGGTAGAAAAATCCATTAGTGATGGTGCAAAAGTGATTGTACGAGGTGGTGTTGTTTCCGAGACTCCTTTGTCTAAAGGTGCATTCTACCGTCTAACACTTTTACAAGTGACCGATCCAAATGTAGATATCGTTCAAAAAGAAGTTATTAGTGCTGTACTTTCTATGCTGATTTTTGATAGAGAAGAAGAACTTGCAAATAACAGTGAATATGGTTTTGTGGCAAGTATTTGGACACAAGATATTAACTGCCCGCTACATGTCGCACGTAAAATTTTAGCGGACACTTTTTGGATTAATGATTGGGCGATTATTTACGATGAATTTGAAGAAGGCAGTTATAAAAAGTCAGATCGAGGTTGTATGAATGGAGTGGCTACAATGGATGATTTTATTGAATATAAAAATATCACCATCACGGCAGGCGTGATTTAATTTTGTTTTGAGATTTCATGATTTAAATTAATTCATATGCATGAAAGTTAAATATGTAAAAAACCTCGAGTCAATGGTCGAGGTTTTTAATGCAAACTTTTAGAAAAATTAAATTGTCACAGTTGCGCCTAATGCTTTAATGAATTGTGCCATCCAAGCAGGGTGAGCAGGCCATGCTGGTGCCGTGACAAGATGACCATCGGTTACTGCTTCTGTCACTGCAATATCGGCATATTGTCCACCAGCAAGTTTTACTTCAGCCGCACAGGCAGGGTAAGCTGAGCATAAACGGCCTTGAAGTACATCTGCCGCTGCTAATATTTGTGCACCGTGACATACGGCTGCAATTGGCTTTTTCGCAGAATCAAACTCACGGACAATTTCAATTACACGATCATTCATACGTAAGTATTCAGGTGCACGACCGCCCGGAATGACTAAACCTACATAATCTGTGCTATCAACTGTATTAAAATCATAGTTGATGGCAAAGTTGTGACCACGTTTTTCGCTGTAAGTTTGTTCACCTTCAAAATCATGAATGGCGGTCGCAATGCTATCACCTGCTTTTTTATCGGGGCAAACCGTATGCACGTTATAGCCTAAACCGGTTAGGAACTGGTATGGCACCATGGTTTCGTAATCTTCTGCGTAATCACCGACCAACATGAGAATATTTTTAGACATATCGTATCCTTTTTGAAATCCATTTTTATTGAATATTTTTGAATATAGCATGTAGTAGTAACAATAAAATTGCAGAAAATGAAATCTTTAGTATTAATAATGACGACATAAATGTTGTTATATTCGTTATAAAATAAATACAAAATTTTAAGCAAACTTAAGTTTTTAGGATTAGTATCAGATGCATAGCATAGCCAAAATAATATTTTAAGGAAAGCCAAGCTAAATGTTTAAGTCATTTTTTCCAAATCCAAAGTGGTTTTTTAGTTCATTTGTGTTGTGGTTTTTGATTAACCTTGCATTGTGGTATTCAGGTGGTAATTCATGGGGTACTTTTATTGGTTTTCCTACAAATTATGCAACAGATGAGTTACCTATTAGTGTTAGTCGTTTTTGGTCAGCACAGTTTATTTGGTTCTATTTATGGTTTTTCATTTCAACTGCAATTTTTGCTACCTTTTGGAAATTAAAATCAACAAATCCATGGCAAAGATGGTCAGTATGGGGCTCTGCATTTATTCTATTTAATATTTGGTTTAGTGTACAAGTCAGTGTTTCTATTAATGCTTGGTATGGTCCATTTTGGGACTTAATTCAGAAAATGTTAAGTAGTGGTGGTGGAGATATTCGGCAATTATATATGGGAACTTTGACATTTCTTTTAATTGCAATGGTTGCTGTCACTGTCGCTGTGATGAATTCATTTTTTGTTAGCCATTATATTTTCCGTTGGCGTACTGCAATGAATGAATATTATACGGAACATTGGGCACAATTACGTGTTATTGAAGGTGCTTCACAGCGTGTGCAGGAAGATACAATGCGCTTTGCCACAACATTGGAAGCACTTGGAGTGAGTTTTATTAAAGCAATTATGATTTTAATTGCTTTCTTACCCGTACTTATTCAATTATCCGAGCATGTACCTGTTTTGCCTATTATTGGTGAAGTAAAATATTCGTTGGTTTGGGCTGCTGTAGGATGGGCTGTTTTTGGTACAGCATTATTAATGGGTGTTGGGATTAAATTACCAGGTTTAGAATTTAATAATCAAAAAGTTGAAGCAGCATATCGTAAAGAATTGGTTTATGGTGAAGATTATGAAGAACGTGCACAACCACAGACATTAAAAGAATTATTTAGTAATGTACGTAAAAACTATTTCCGTTTGTATTTTCATTATGCATATTTTAATTTAGTCAGTACTTGGTATGCACAGCTTGATGTTTTATTTAGTTTAATTGTTTTATTTCCATCCATTGCAGCAGGAACTATGACCTTAGGTTTGCTTAATCAGATTGGTAATGTTTTTGATAAAGTTCGTGAATCTTTCCAATACTTAGTTAGCTCATGGAAGACTATTATTGAGCTACTCTCAATTTATAAGCGTTTAAAAGCTTTTGAAGCTGTTTTAAAAGATTAAATTGAGTCTATAAAAAGCCCGCAAATTGCGGGTTTTTTATTCAATATTATTTATAAAAATAACGCACCACTTCCTGCCCCTATCAGCATTAACCAAACAGGATGTACATTTTTAAATAAACTTAAGCAAGCGACAATAATAACAATCATGACCAGTAGAACATTCTGCGCCGATGTTCCTGCAATAATCCATGCACTGACTAAAACTAAACCGACTGTAATTGGCTTTAAAGCCTTTTCAAATTTGCCACGTAAAGGATGATCTTTAAAGTTATTCCAAAATTTGAGTGCAAAAATGGTAATGACTGAAGATGGTCCAAACTTTGCAAAAGAGGTCACGAATAAGCCCATAGGGCCTGCGACATGCCAACCCACTAAAGGTACAATCATCATGTTTGGTCCAGGAACGGCTTGTGCCATGGCAAACATTGAACTAAATTGTTCAGCTGTCATCCATTGATGTACTGTTACAACCTGATGTTGCATCTCAGGTAAAATGGCATTACCACCACCAAAGGCTAATAATGAAAGTTGAGTAAAAACAAGAGTAAGCGCAACGAGAACATAAAGCATATTTTACTCCTGATCTTCTTTAGCATTTTGGATATTTGTGTGTAGCATATTCTTTTGTTGAATCATCAGAACCATCATATTTACAGTCACTAAGATCAATAAAGTCAGTGCCAAAGGCAGTTTAAAGAGCAACATAAAAATGACTGTGAGCGCGATGGTAAAATAGGTCAGTTTTTTTTTCATAATTGGTTTAAGCATTTTTAAACCTGTTGCAAATAATAACCCTGCCGCTGCTGCAGCCAACCCCTCAATCATGTGTTGTACAGTTGGAATAGACTGAAACTGTGCATAAAGTTCATATAAGCTAATGACGATTAAAGTGGGGGCGAGCATTAATCCAAAAATGGCACTGATTGCGCCTTTGACTCCCTGAAAGTCATAACCAATTGCAACTGCCATATTGACAATATTACCACCAGGTAATATTTGGCAAACACCGAGTAAGTTTGTAAATTCCTCCGCATTGAGCCATTTTTGATCTTCAACAATTAAACGATGTGCTAAAGGGAGTACACCACCAAAGCCCATTAAGCCAAGTTTCATGAAGCCTGAGAATAAAGCTTTGCAATTGGGAATATCTTGTATGTGCTCCATTGGAATTGTTTCAGTATTCATGCTTCATCTCGCTATCTATGTTATTGCACAAATTAAAATGATCTGACTGATTAGAACTTGAGGAAAGTATGCGCTTGTTTAGATATATTTAAAAATGCTATTTTTGCTGTTATCCATATCAATAAAGTATGAATAAATGAGGTTGGAATGATAGAGATTCATAAACTGAATGCATTTGTTATTGTGGTTGAGGAAAGTAATATTTCTCGTGCAGCTGTTCGTTTAAATATGCAGCAACCGCCACTCACTCGCATGATCAAAAGTTTAGAAGATGAGTTAAATACAACATTACTCAAGCGATTACCACGTGGAGTTGAGGTTACAGAAGCAGGGAAAGCTTTATATCAAGAAGCAGTGACAATATTGGCACATGCGCAAGCCATTCCTAAACGTGTACAAAATATTGCGCAAGGCTTAGAAGGTCAGATGAATATTGGGTTTACGAATTCAGTCGGTTTGCATCCATTTTTGCCCGCATTATTACGTAATTTTCGTGATGCATTTTCTGCCGTTTCCATTCATTTAGAAGAAGATGGAAGCAATGCGCTTATTGACTCTATTCTCAATGAAAAAAATGACATTGTTTTTCTACGTAAACCTGCTCCGATTGGTTTGGGTTTAACGAGTTTACATGTTTTAGATGAGCCTTTAATTGTGGCTTTACCTAATAATCATCCACTCGCAATACAGCAAGAGAGCATTCACCTTTTAGATTTAGAGCCTTATGATTTTGTGTTATATAGACGTTTAGCAGGGCAGGATTTGTTTGATAATATTTTAGCGAGTTGTTATCAGGCAGGCTTTAGTCCAAATATTGTACAGGAGGCACCACGTTTAACATCAAGCTTAAATTTGATAGCCGCAGGTATTGGCTTATCGATTGTTCCTGAAGCCATTCGAGATTTTTGGAACAATCAAATTGTTTATAAGACTTTACAAGCAGATATACCCTGTATCGCACCAATTTATGCGGTGTATAAGCAAGATTTTAACCATATACGTTTAAGTCATATTTTAAGGTTATTGAAATAGCTGAAAGAAAAATGTTATTTGTTTTATGCTTTGGATTATAAATGTTTCAAGTTTGGCATTTATAGTGAAATTACAATATTAAGTCATATTTTATTTGGTAAAAATAAACAATAAAATCAATATTTTGACTCTATTTTTTTGTTTGATTTTCATATATTTTCAATATTTCAAAGTCATAGAGAATCAGATGTGAATTTAAAAGCACTTTTCCTGACAGGAAGTTTAGGTATTGCTTTACAGGGTTGTGCGAGCATGGGTGGTTTTAGCACAGATGCCTTTAAGAGCTATAGCTCACCACAACAGGTCATTGATCAGAAAAATCTGAATACTACCAATGGTACAGCAAAAGATTATGTTTATTACTGGGATCCAAAACAGGGTCAGCAGAATGTACAATCATTGACACCTAAATTGACTTTAGCGGCTTATTGTACAGCCAAAGGCGGTAAGCTTAAACAAGTACATAAAAGTTCGATGAAATTGATTAAAGATAAATGGTCACATAAATTATTGAGCACATACAGCAGTGTTCAGCAGGGTATTGGTGCATATCAATGCTTAGAAAATAATGGTTCTACGTGGTTGGTGTCGATTGAACCTGTTGCTGAAAAGAAACTGGCAAAAGACAGCGAAACCCGATTAGTTGCCTTGCAAACAAAGGTTTTATCTTTGGATGAAATCAATCAATTTTACGGCATGAAGAATGTGACGGAAAAAAATAATACGCAAAATCAGAAAAATGTGATTACGCAGAAAAAAGATGATAAAAAAACACTAGAGAAAAAACAGGACAAAAAGACAGAAGAGAAAAAAATAGAGGAGAAGAAATTAGATGATAAAAAAGTAATCAATCAACAGACTATTACGCCATCTGTAAAAGTTACGGTTTCGCCACAAACACAACAAATGCAATTATATGCTGCTGCACGTAAAGATTTAGGTCGTGGGCAGAATCAAATTAATGCCTGTAATAATGCGGAACTCGCGTATGGTTATGGGCGATTAAGAGGAAATACAGGTGTTAATGCATACGCAGAATCAGGCATGCTCGTTGCACGTTGTTTAACGAGTATTCCTGCTTATAGTCGCAGATTCAATAATGCAGATGATCGTGCAAAGAAAATTTTACAAAATTTGGCAAGTAGCTATAACCATGCAGGTGCAAAACAAATGCTTAAACAGTTGAAGTAATGTGCCTTTTTTAAAGATTTATTTTTAAGCTACGGGAAATATACGTTCTTTGATTTGTTGCCAATTGGTCGATACCCAACAAATTAAAGAGCCACCTGTCACCAACAATACGCCATGCCAAAATTCGATAGGTAAACTTGTTTGTAAAATAGTCATAGAAATAAGTGTTGAAAAAATGGGGCTGAAATACGACAAAGCCACCAAAATGGCAATATTACCTTGAATAATCCCGATATTCCAAGCAGCGTAACCGAGTGCTGTGACGACTGAAAGCAACAGCATATAAATGAGAATATCTGGTTCAATGCTCGGAAATTCAGGAACACCATGTAAAAGCAACATTTTTGCCCACAGCACGATAGTGATCACTAAGAAAAACAGTGCAATTGGGTTATGCCCCTGACTGTATTTACGGGTAATAACACAATATAGTGACCATAACAATGCACCTGCAAAGGCTAAAAGATAACTCACAGGATTTTGTTGAATATTACTAAAAATCGTTGTCCAACTGAAATGACCATTGCCTGTTTGAATCAGCACAATTCCGCCTAAACTGACCGCTAAACCGATAATTACAAAAGGATTGAATTTGACTTCTTTAAATAAAATAAGTGCAATGATGGTCATACTTGGCCATAAATAATTGACCAAACTAATTTCAATGGCTTGCTGTGCAGATTGTGCTAAAGCAATGGCATAAGAAAAACATAGCTCATACACCACAAACAAAAGCGTGGCAAAGATCAGATAAGGTTTCGGAATCAGCTTTAAATTGGGGATTCGGAATATCAACAACAAAATGACAGCACTGAAGCTATACATACAAGTAACTGCCAAATCAGCACCTATACTAAAACTGATTTTTTTTAGTAAACCTACAATTGCAGACCATTGTAAAATGGCGCTAAAGCCAATCAGCGTTGCCAAAGTTTTGGACATGATGTACTCAGATGAAAAGGGATGAAATCAGCCAAGATTTCAAATGAATTATACAACCAAGCCTTTGCATGTGACAGCATAGAGATGAGTGATTTAGGTGTAAGTATTATGAAAAAAAGCCATACAAAATAGGATTGAAAAAAATATTAAATATGAGATTAATGCGTTGCATTGTAAAAATTTAAAATAGGGGTAGCTAAGTGTTGATTTTGTTGTTCTAAGGTCAGGTGAATGTTTACAAAATTGAAATCACCATCATCTATATACTTGGCAACACCATGCGTTTTCCCACTGATATTGGGAATTTGATAACTAAAAAATGCAGTCGTTTTTAATGGATAAACCAATGTTAACTTTTTATTGCGATCTTGCACGCCACCATATTCATATTCCAAGCTTTGTTTGAGTAATTGTGGAAAATACAGACTTGCATTTGGGTAACCACAACCTGCACATACCGATGAATTATACAATGTAATCGCCTCTTTTTGATTTGGGCTCATGATCAGTGCTGAACCTGTACCATTTGCCCCTGCTCCCGCAGAAATATCTGTCCAATGGCGTGGAATAAGTACATAACCAATGCTCGGTAATTCGATCAGTTTAAGTTGTGTCGCATCTTGTGCTTTGAGTGTGAAATTAAAATTACAGGTTTTTTTCGTACATGGTTCACTGTCTTTGAGTAATCCATCATCCATCGGGTTTTGTACCGTTACACCATAGGCAGGAATTTTGATGCCATGTGAAAATGTTGCATCGCCCAATGAATAGAAACGGTTAGATTTTTTACGTTCAATTGCATTCTCTGAAAATTGTGGGAACTGCGGGTTAAATGTTTTGATCTCTGCAAAAATCTGTGTACTGAATAATGTTGCTGACAGTGTAAATAGTGTGCTTAGACCTAACTTGGCTAAAGATGAATTGACGAAAGCTAAGCGTGAGAGGTCAATCATTATTGTTCTTCTGAAAAATAGTGTGATTCAAAAATAGCATGATCTGTACGAATGCTGTATTTGAAAAGTGAATGATGAAGACTTTTTTACAGAGTTATAACAGCGCTAAAATTGCGATGTGATACAACTAAGCTGATTTTTATTTGGAGCTTTGCCCATGTCGGCTTTTGTATCTATGCGTTTTAAATTTTCTCGTTTGGCATCATCCGTGTTGATGGTTGCAGGTGTGTTGGGTACGACTCAATTTGCTAATGCAGGGCAGGCAGTCAATCAGCTCAGTGAATGTTTGGTGAAATCGACCACCGCAGCAGATAAAACCACAGTGTTACAATGGACATTTACTGCATTGGCACAGCATCCTGAATTGAAAGCTTTTAGCAATGTAACGCCTGAGCAAAAAACGGCTTTAGATAAAAATTTAGCGCAGACTTTACAGCGAATTTTAACGGAACAGTGTTCTACACAAGCACAAGCAGTGATTAAGGCAGAAGGTTTGCAAGCTGTTGGTGAGAGTTTTCAGGAGCTAGGGAGTATTACAGGTGAAGAAATTTTGAAAACTCCTGAGATTAAACAGCAGTTAAATGGTGTGGTGAAATATATCGATTTAAATAAGTTGGTGGTGACTTTTTTAACACCTGATCTTTGGAATAAATTAGGTGTGGTGAGAGGGGAGTGATCCCTCTTGTTTGAGTTACAGAATATTAAGCTAAAGCAGGTGTATTGATACAAATACGCTTATAGGTAAACAGCATTTGGCGCATCTGCTTGATCGGTTTTATCAGGTGGATGGCATTCGTCATAAAAAAGCGCAAACGGGTGGTTTAGGTTTGTCGATTGTTCAGTCCATTGTGAAGTTGCATGGTGGTTGGGTAGAGGTTGAGAATAAGAGAAGGGTGTAGTTTTTAAGGTGGTTATTACCAGTAAATGGATCACATCATATTGAAAAAAGCATAGGAATTTAAAATGAGAAAATTATTATAAGTTTCTCATTTCTATATATTTAAACCCGATCTATTCCTAATAGTTTTCCTTAATATAATCTATTTCAGAAGATGTATTTTTAACAGCAATTGATATAATTAAAAAAGATGAAAGTTCTTTTTGAATATAAAGAACGGAATCTAAAAACTCTAATCCTAATTCTATAACGTCAGTCCCAGAAACTTTATTATCAAGTGCGAGCACTTCCGAGGTGTATTGTAATTGTCCAAATATTCTTTCAAGTTGATTCTGATTATTTTTATTTAAATTAGAAATATTTTTTAATGCTCGTTTTGTGAAAATCAACGACGGATATAAAGTATTAAAATTTTCTTTTAAAATATCTATCGAGTTGTATCCCTGTGCTGTTGTAGTAGTTAAATTTATATTGATCATTTTATCATCTAACTGTTGGTTTGCTTCTTCAGTTAAAGCCATCCAATCGTTAGCACCACATTTTTTACATGTATAGCCATGTTTAGCAAGCCATTCGACAATTTCATCACCGTATTTTATGACTAATGCAGGGCCACCTACTACAAGTGCAATACATATTGGCATTGCGAACCCAGTTCCTGCGAATAGGAATGAAACCCATGCCCAAAAACCAAATCCTGCCACTGCACCACCAAGTAGAGTAACAATTAATTCTTTGTTTAGCGTTTCTGAGTGACTACAAGAACGACAACGTATTTTCATGTTTTTCAACTATTTTAACGTATTGAGTTAGGTATTAATAAGAAACCCCACATTTGTGAGGTTTTTATAACATGAAATCAAATAATTAGCGAATAAATCAACCAAGCAATTTTTTCATCAATTCATTTACTTGAGCAGGGTTGGCTTTTCCTTTAGACGCTTTCATCACTTGACCAACAAGACCATTAAAGGCTTTTTCTTTACCTGCTTTAAACTCTTCAACCATCTTCTCGTTGGCAGCAAGAACTTCCTTAATAATTGCTTCAATCGCACCTGTATCAGTTTCCTGTTTCAAGCCTTTTTCCGCAATAATTTCGTCCGCAGTTTTGCCTTCATCCCACATAAAGCCGAACACTTGCTTCGCAATCTTACCGCTAATCGTGTTATCAACAATACGAGCAATCATACCGCCCAATTTTTCACTCGATACAGGAGAGTCTTGGAGTTCTAGGCTCGCTTTGTTTAAAGCACCAGAGAATTCACCCATCACCCAGTTTGCAGACACTTTACCTTGCGCAGCACCGCCAGCAGCTTTCACCACATCTTCATAAAACTCAGAAAGCTCACGAGTCAAAGTTAAAACGTGAGCGTCGTACTCAGTCACGCCAAAGTCAGCGATAAAACGAGCACGACGAGCTTTCGGTAACTCAGGCAACTCAGCACGCGCTGCTTCAATTTGCGCATCAGCAATGATTACAGGCAACAAGTCAGGATCAGGGAAATAACGGTAATCGTTCGCTTCCTCTTTCGAGCGCATTGAACGAGTTTCCATCTTCACAGGATCAAATAAACGGGTTTCTTGGTCGATCTTACCGCCATCTTCCAAAATATCCATTTGACGTTCAATTTCAACATTGATCGCTTGCTCAATGAAACGGAACGAGTTGAGGTTTTTCAACTCACAACGTGTACCGAACTCATCACCCGGTTGACGCAAAGACACGTTACAGTCACAACGGAATGAACCTTCCGCCATGTTACCGTCAGAAATACCTAACCAACGCACTAATGTGTGAATAGACTTGATATAAGCAACCGCTTCTTCAACCGAACGCATATCAGGCTCAGAAACAATTTCAAGAAGCGGTGTGCCTGCACGGTTTAAATCGATGCCTGACATGCCTTCAAATTGGTCATGAACCGATTTACCTGCATCTTCCTCAAGGTGCGCACGTGTCACGCCAATACGTTTTACAGTGCCATCTTCAAGTTGAATATCGATATGACCCAAACCAACAATGGGATTGTCCATTTGACTGATTTGGTAGCCTTTTGGCGAATCAGGGTAGAAATAGTTTTTACGTGCAAATATAGAAGCTTGGTCAATGTAAGCATCAATGCCTAAACCAAATCGAATCGCAAGATCAACCACTTCTTTGTTTAAAACAGGAAGTGCGCCTGGCATTGCCAAATCGACAAGGCTCGCTTGTGTATTTGGGTCTTGACCAAATTCTGTTGAAGAACCTGAGAAAATTTTAGAATTTGTTGCAAGTTGCGTATGGATTTCGATACCAATAACGACTTCCCAACCATGAATCAATAAAGATTTAGGTTTCTTTTGAGCTTGAGCCATTATGCATTCTCCTCAGCAATTGCCGCACGTTTCGTATGCCAATCCGTTGCTTGTTGATATTGATGTACCACAGACAACAATTGAGACTCTGACCAATAATTACCAATCAACTGTAAGCCCACAGGCAAGTTGTTATGGTCAAAACCAACAGGTGCGTTGATCGCAGGAAGACCTGCTAAGTTCACAGCAAGAGTGTAAATGTCGCCCAAATACATTTCAGTCGGGCTTAAATTTGCACCGATTTTGTACGCTGTAGTTGGCGAAGATGGTGCTGCAATCACATCAACAGATTCAAAGGCTTTTAAGAAATCTTGTTGGATTAAACGACGTACTTTTTGTGCTTTCACATAGTACGCATCGTAATAACCAGCAGAAAGTGCATACGTACCAATGAGGATACGTTGCTGAACTTCTTTACCAAAACCTTCCGAACGTGAACGCTTGTACAAATCAGTCAAATCGACAGGATTTTCACAACGGTAGCCATAACGCACACCGTCATAACGCTGTAGGTTTGAAGATGCTTCAGCAGGGGCAATTAGGTAATACGTTGGAACATAGCTTTCAGTCATGTTGAGGTCAATCTCAACCAATGTTGCGCCCATCTCTTCCAATTTTCTCAGAGATTCTTCAACACGTGCTTTAACGTCAGCATCTAAACCTGCAACATTGAAGTATTGCTTAGGAATACCAATGCGTAAGCCTTTAACCGATGTAGCGTTTAAGTTTGTCACATAGTTGTCGACGTCTTTTTCAACTGAAGTTGAATCTTTTGCATCGTGACCTGCCATAACATTCATCAAATAAGCACAGTCCTCTGCTGAACGTGCCATTGGACCACCCTGATCCAATGATGATGCATAAGCAATCATACCAAAGCGAGAAACACGACCATACGTCGGTTTTAAGCCTGTAAGACCACAAAAAGATGCAGGTTGACGAATCGAACCACCTGTATCTGTACCTGTTGCAAATGGTGCAAGATCAGCGGCTACAGCTGCCGCAGAACCACCTGAAGAGCCACCTGGAACATGAGATAAATTCCATGGATTAGCCGTTGCGCCATAGAATGAATTTTCAGAGGTCGAACCCATTGCGAATTCGTCCATATTCACTTTACCCAAAGTGACTAGACCAGCAACTTTGCCTTTAGCAACGACAGTTGCATCATAAGGAGAGATAAAATTATCTAAGATTTTGGAACCCGCAGTGGTTTTAATGCCTTGCGTACAAAAAATATCTTTGTGGGCAATTGGCACACCTGTTAAAACAGGAGCATTACCTGCTTTAAGCACTACATCAGCAGCATCAGCTTGTGCCAAAGCTTGCTCAGCAGTTACGGTAATATAAGAATGAACTTGTGTGTCAATATGAGCAATACGGTTTAAATAGTGCTGCGTTAATTCGCGTGACGAAAATTGAGCTGAGTTTAAGCCCTCAGTCATTTCACGAATCGATAAACGATGTAAATCAGTCATGGGTACAATTCTTTACGTTAATTTTTAAAAAGGTTAAACCGATTAAATATTATTCAATCACGCGAGGGACGAGGTAGTAACCATCCTGAATAGCAGGAGCTACTGCCTGATATGTATCACGCTGATTATTTTCAGACACGCGGTCTGCACGAAGTGGTTGAGGATTATCAAATGGGCTTTTCAATGGCTCAACACCATCAGTATCAATACCTTTTAAGCTTTCCATCATCCCCAAAATCTTGTTTAAACTTTGAGCATATTCAGCAGATTGCGCCTCATTTAGCTCCAGTCGAGCCAGATTGGCGATAGCTGAAACAGTTTGTGCATTTAACTCGGCAGATTGCTGTGCATCTGAAGTTGACATGTTTCTCACCTGATCAGTATTAAAAAAATTCAAAATATAGTGCTTTATAATAAGCGATTGACTTGTCCAAAGCATCACATTTAGTTAAAGTTGCCATCTTGCGTCCATATAAAGTTTAAACTGAGAACGACCTGTGATTCTAAAACGACTAATTGGCTTGTTTTCGCCAGATCTTGCCATTGATTTAGGTACTGCAAATACACTTATTTATGCACCAGGAAGGGGCATTATATTAAATGAACCAACAGTTGTGGCGATTCGTCACAGTGGTTCGCAGAAAATTGTTGCAGCCGTAGGTCTAGACGCTAAGCAAATGCTTGGTCGTACACCTGCAAATATTTCTGCAATCCGTCCAATGAAGGATGGTGTGATTGCAGATTTCGAAGTCACTGAAACTATGTTAAATCAATTTATTAGTAAAGTGCATGAAAAACGCTTATTTCCACCTGCACCACGTGTTGTGGTTTGTGTACCATGCAAATCAACACTTGTTGAACGCCGTGCGATTCGAGAAGCGGTATTTAATGCGGGTGCACGAGATGTTCGCCTGATTGAAGAGCCAATGGCTGCTGCAATTGGTGCAGGCATGCCTGTAGAACAAGCATGTGGTTCAATGGTGGTAGATGTTGGTGGTGGTACAACTGAAATTGCGATTATTTCATTGCAGGGTTGTGTCTATGCGGACTCGCTTCGTATTGGTGGTGATGTATTTGATGAGCAAATTATCAATTATGTGCGTAAAGCGCATGGTTGTGTAATTGGCGAGACAACTGCTGAAAACATTAAAAAAGAAGTGGGTATGGCTTTACCTGAAGTGGGTGCAAAACCGCTTGAGATTGAAGTTCGTGGTCGTAACCTTGCAGAAGGTGTACCACGTGCGATTACTGTCACCTCTGATGAAATTTCACAAGCAATTTCTGATCCATTACAAAGTATTGTTTCTGCAGTAAAATCTGCATTAGAACAAACACCACCTGAGTTATCTTCAGATATCGCAGAGCGTGGTATTGTATTGACAGGTGGTGGTGCATTGCTTCGTAACCTCGACAAATTGCTTTCACAAGAAACAGGGTTACCTGTTGTGGTTGCAGAAGAGCCGTTGACTTGTGTAACACGTGGTGGTGGTAAAGTTCTCGAGTTCTTCGATAATCCAAACCACGATATGCTTTTTGTAGGCTAATAAGCTAAGGACGGGCGGTGCAACCGAATCTCTTTTCAAGACAACCGCCATCTTTTCGCTCCTTCATTCTTGCAGTGATCACATGCTTTGTGGTGCTTTTTATTGATTGGCGCTTTTCAAGCGTTGTGAAACCTGCAAGAGAAGTTTTGTATGCGGCATATAATCCAATTTATGCCCTTGCAAGCTACCCGGTGTTGTCGAAAGAATGGCTGAATCAGCAAACCAAGTCTGAAGCACAGTTGCGTCGTGAAAATACGGCAATGCAGGCTGAGCTCCTTCAGGCACAGGTGCGCTTGCAAAAACTTTCTGAACTCTCAGCAGAAAATACCCGTTTACGTGGTCTCCTCAATACACCATTGATTATTGATGGTCGTATGGAAATTGCAGAGGTGATTGGAACAGATGCTGATCCATTACGCCATATCATTATTATTAACCGTGGTTCGAGTAGTCAATTACGAGTCGGTCAGACCGTACTTGATGATCAAGGGATCATGGGGCAAATTATTAATGTTTACCCTCACAGTAGTCGAGTGATGTTGCTGTCGGATAAAGAACATTCATTGTCAGTTCGTTTAGAAAGTTCGGGTATGCGTGCAATTGTCACGGGTACGGGTGATTTAGGGCGATTGAAGATGGAATATGTACCGACAAGTGCCAATATTAAAGTCGGTGATAAGGTCTATAGCTCAGGTCTAGGACAGCATTTTCCTGCAGGTTATTTAGTAGGGACTGTATCTAAAGTGATGCGCCATAATACGGGTGAGTTTGCACAAATTGATGTTAAACCAGCAGCGCAACTCGCGGGTGGTCATCATGTCGTGGTGTTGTTTTCAGATTCTTTAGCGATGGAGCAGCCAAATGTTGATCGCTAAGAGATTGCCTCAAGAAAAGAAGAATCGCGATCCTTTGTTTGTGATCGTGATTTCAGTTGTGATTGCCTCTATTCTAACGGTTTATCCATTGTCTTATGCCGTTGCAGGATGGCGTCCTGCATTTATGGTACTAATCACTTTATTTTGGGTGCTCTGTCAACCAACATGGTGTGGGGTATGGTTTTCCTTTACGATGGGGTTATTTACCGACTTATTACTTGGAGCGCCACTTGGCATAAACGCACTGAGTTTTGTTATTATTTGTTTTTTCTCTCGTTATTTTATAAGAGAAAGACGTGTACTGACTTTTAGTAATTTATGGATTATTGCAACTTTAGCCTTGCTAGCATACTTGGTAATTTTATTGTTTGTGCAAGCAATAATGGGTGTACATTTTTCAATTGCACGACATTGGCAACCGCTGTTAGGTAGTCTTTTATTTTGGCCAATTCAGTACTATTTGTTAAAGAAATGGCGAATTTAATATTAGCATCGAGTTCACCTCGACGTAGAGAGTTATTACAGCAATTGGGATTGGTTTTTGATATCCATAGCCCAGATATTGACGAATCTGTGTTGCCGAATGAACAAGCTGATCAATATGTGCAAAGGCTTGCTCAGTCAAAGGCGAGAGCAGTTTTATCACAATATGTAGATGCTTGTGTTATTGCCGCCGATACGACACTCATGATTGATGGTATCATCATTGGAAAACCTGAATCTAAGCAACATGCTTTTGATATTTGGTCATTGTTATCTGGGCGTAAACATCAAGTTTTGACTGGCGTTTGTGTAGCAAATGCTCACCAGAAACATCAAATTGTCGTGCGTACATTGGTTGAATTTCAAAAATTAAGTCTCAGCGATATGGAAGATTACTGGGCAACAGGTGAACCGATTGGCAAAGCCGGTGGATATGCAATCCAAGGTATTGCAGCACAATATATTCCTCGTATAGAGGGCAGTTATAGCAACGTCGTTGGTCTGCCTTTATATGAGACGATGCAGTTATTTCGGGCGGTTAACACGCAGCATTAATTGCCTCAAAAAAATTTGATAATGTTTTGAGTTTTGTTATGTCTGACGAATTACTGATTAATGTCACACCTATGGAATGTCGTGTGGCTTTAATTCAAAATGGGACGGTCAATGAGTTATTTGTTGAACGTGCTGCCAAACGTGGTCTTGTAGGCAATGTCTATAAGGGGAAGGTTGTGCGTGTGCTTCCAGGCATGCAAGCGGCTTTTGTCGATATTGGTTTATCTCGAACTGCTTTTTTACACATCAATGATATGGTGTGGCCAAAAAACCAACCAACACCAAATGTTTTCGAACTTCTGCAACCAGGTCAAATTTTGACGGTTCAGGTCATGAAAGACATGTTAGGAACGAAAGGGGCTCGTTTAAGTACAGACCTTTCTATTCCTTCGCGTTATTTGGTACTCATGCCTTTTGGTCATCATATAGGTGTTTCACAGCGAATTGAGTCAGAAGTTGAACGTGACCGCTTACGTTCGATGATTGAACGGATTCAAACACAGCATAAATTACCTGGCTCTGTGATTGTGCGTACTGCAGCAGAAGGAATTGAAGAAGAAGCAATTGCTCAAGATATGGCATACCTTGCGAAACTTTGGGAATATATCCAAAGTAGACAGAGAAGCGTGGTTGTACCTTCACTCATTTTTGAAGAATTGCCACTGCCACAGCGCGTAATTCGTGATCTTGCCAATGATGAAACCGCAAAAATTTTAGTCGATTCTCGTGAAATTCATAGTAAATTAAAAGAATTTGTCGATGTTTTTGTACCCAATATGAAGGAACGTTTAAGTCATTATCCTGGCGAGCGTCCTATTTTTGATTTATATAATGTCGAAGAAGATATTCAAAAAGCATTACAAACACGAGTTGCGTTGAAGTCAGGTGGTTATCTGATGATTGACCAAACCGAAGCCATGACCACGATTGATGTGAACACGGGTTCATATGTGGGGGGAAGAACACTTGAAGATACGGTGTTCAAAACCAACATGGAAGCAACGCTCGTCATTGCACGTCAACTGCGTCTGCGTAATTTAGGTGGAATCATTATTATTGATTTCATTGATATGCAGGAAGCTGTTCATCGTGATGAAGTCATGTGCCAGTTTGAAAAAATGCTTGAGCGTGATCATGCAAAGACTAAAATTACCCAAGTTTCAGAGTTGGGCTTGGTTGAAATGACCCGTAAGCGTACACGAGAATCATTGGAACACTTATTATGTGAATCTTGCCCGACTTGTCAGGGGCGTGGTTTTGTTAAAACGGCAGAATCGATTTGTTATGAAATATTTCGTGAGATTTTACGTTATACGCGTGCTTATGAGTCGCAAAGTGGCTTCACCGTTGTTGCTCATCCTTCCGTGATCGATCGTTTATTGACTGCGGAAGCAACAGCAGTGGCTGATTTAGAACATTTTATTCAGCGTGTGATTAAGTTCCAAGTCGAAAATTTATATACTCAAGAGCAGTACGATATCATTTTAAGTTGAAATTGTAACAGGATATCGTTAAACACTTGTTACATCTGAAATTTTACATTCGTTGCTGATTTTACAATACTAATAACATCTAGGTAGCCAAAGACAAAAGTAAAATTGTCTGAGCAAGTGAGGTCAAAAATGAATGTAACAGAAAAAATGATAACGCGCGGTTTGCAGCATGTCCTTGAAAATCAAGCAAAGAATACATGTGTGATGTTAGATGATAAAGGACGAGAAGTGCATATCACTAAAGATATGGTTGTTTCAGTGTGTCATCAATTATTAAAACAATGTCGTAGCGTGAAAAATTAAGGGGCTCATTTAAAGCCCCTTAATTTTTTGATCTAAAATTTATAAAATAAGTTCATATTTAAAAAATAAAAAATCTAAATTGGTTTAGTTTGTTCAATTTCAGTCTTATTCAAAGTTGCATTTTCTTCCATATCGTTTTTTGCTGAAACTTGCTTTTTCGGCAACTCAATTTCAGCAGATTTTTTAGGAATAGATGCTTTCTTAACAGATTCAGATTTTACTTTTTCAGTTGCAGGAACATTAATAATTTTAGCTTGTATAGGTTGAGTGACTTGAATCAATTGTTCAAAACGTTGAATTTCTTGTTCTAGGTGTGTGAGTAAAGTTTGCATTTTAGGCAATGTTTTACGGCAGCCTGTTAGTCCGACTTCTAGTTTATCCATATAACTTGTCATTGTGATGTTAAGTGCTTGTCCATCTAGAACAATAGATGCAGGATATATGGCATCTAATTTTGCACCATTCCAATATAACGGTTCGCGTGGTCCTGGAACATTAGAAATAATCACGTTAAAAGCTTGGCGTTTTGGCATTAAGCCTGAAGCAATATTTAAACCTGCGGCACCATATATAAATGCACTATAATTTAAGATTTGATTAGAACTCATGCGTTTAAAGCGTGTTTTGGAGTTTTGTACACTACGTTTGATAATTTCTAGGCGTTCAAGTGGTTCTTCTTTATGAGTACCTAAGTTGGCTAAGATCATGGTAATTCGATTACTCATATCTGAGTCATCATCACGTAATGATGCAGGAACCATCGCAATTAAGGGTTTTTTAGGTAGGGCATCTTGAGTGATCAAATAATCACGTAATGCACCTGAGCAAACAGCAAGAACAACATCATTAATGGTTACACCAAGTGCTTGGGAAATCGCTCTAAAGCGACCCAAATCAAAAGACTGTGCCGCAAAACGTCGTGATGAACTTACACGCTGATTAAATAAACTGCTTGGTGCCTGAAAACTTGAAACATAATCTGGATTTTTGCCCATTTCTGTAAAGACAGTTTTAAATAATTCTTGGGTCACAGTAGGTGCAACTTCAAGCTGTCCTTTAATGGTGGACAGAATATTTTTAATTTTACCTAATCGCGTTTGTTTTAAGCGTTTTGCACGTTTACCTTCAATACACCAAGGTGGAACGATCGTTTTTGAGTTTAGATCTTTAGAAAAGGATTTCTCTAATAAGCGCATGCCTGCTACACCATCAATCATGGCATGATGTATTTTGAAATACATAGCAAAGCGGTTGCCTTCTATGCCTTCAATAATATGACAGGTCCACAGGGGTTTTGCTCGGTCAATGAGTGAACTATGTTCTTGAGAAATATAGATAAGCAATTCACGAATACGACCAGGATGTGGTAACGCAATATGACGGAAATGATGGTCTATATCAAATTCTTCATCTTCATCCCAAAAAAAACCATTGAGGCGGTTATTGAAGGGTGGAACAGGGATACTTTTCGAGTTTCGAATATCTGCAACAAGGTCTTGAATAAAAGTCGACGGTGCATGTTCAGGAATCTGAAATAAAAATAGACCACCCACATGCATGGGTTGTTGGCGTTTTTCTAAGTTTAGAAAGATGAAATCGATCGGGTGTAATGGGCGCATGGTTTTTTGGTTGCCTCACTGCAAATACAACAGCCGCTCTTGTCTGAGTGCTGGATTTTTAGAATTATCAAATCAGTTTTTGAGTATAGAGCTTTTTTTACGAGATATCTAAATTTTTTTGAAATGCTGCGTCACAATGAAAAGCCACTACAAAATGAGTGGCTTTTATTATTATTTCTTTAGATTTCCTGCGTGTAAACCACATTCTTTGTGTGTTGCTTCTTCCCACCACCAACGACCTTCACGCTCATGTTGATTCGGTAAAACAGCACGTGTACAAGGTTCGCAACCAATTGAAATAAAGCCTCGTTCATGTAATGAATTATAAGGAATCTCCATCATACGGATGTAGTTCCATACATCAGCACTAGTCCAATTAGCAAGTGGATTGTATTTAATGAGTTGCTTATTTGGACCTGAAAATCCTACATCTGCTTGAACCACAGGAATTTCATTACGTGTTCCTGGACTTTGATCTTTACGTTGACCTGTAATCCAACCATCGAGTGTTGCTAATTTTTTACGTAAGGGTTGGACTTTTCGAATGCCACAGCATTGTTGATGACCATCCTCAAAAAAGCTAAATAAGCCTTTTTCTTTGACAAAATTTTGCACGGCTTCCGTTTCTGGATAGCAAATTTCAATATCAATTTTATAATGCTTACGCACAGTTTCAATAAATTGATAAGTTTCAGGATGTAGACGACCTGTATCTAAGCTAAATACACGGAAAGGTTTACCCAAATTTGCAGCCATATCAATTAAGACCACATCTTCAGCACCTGAAAATGAGATTGCTACATCACCTGATTGGCTAAGTGCAAGTTTTAAAATGTCCATTGGGGACTGATCTAGATATTCAGCAGCAAGTGCATCAACTAGATCAATAGTAGGGATTGTTGTCATATCTGTCCTGGCTATAGGCTTGGAACTATGAAACCTATATTAAATAATTTTATAACTATTTTACTAGAATTCATAAGTTTGACTTATCACTAAAAATTAATTAGTTATGAAAAAAATGGAATTAATAAAGAGCGAGGAAATGTTGTAAACATAAGCTATGATAGTTTGAATTTTATTAATAAAACAGAGGAATGATTCATGGAAGTCGTATGTCTAGATCTTGAAGGCGTTTTAGTGCCAGAAATTTGGATCAATTTTGCAAAAAAAACAGGAATTAAAGAGCTAGAAGCAACAACGCGTGATATTCCAGACTACGATGTTTTAATGACTCAGCGTTTAAATATTCTCAAACAGCATGGTTTGGGTTTAAACGATATTCAAGCCGTGATTGCGGATATGGGACCATTTGAAGGTGCAAAAGAATTTGTAGAGTGGGTGAGTACACATTTTCAATTGATTATTTTATCCGATACTTTTTATGAGTTCGCACATCCACTCATGAAACAATTGGGTTGGCCAACCATTTTCTGTCATAAACTTGAAACCGATGAAAATGGTGTGATTACTGCTTATAAACTTCGCCAACCTGATCAGAAACGCAAAGCAGTACAAGCATTACATGGTTTGAATTTCCGTGTGATTGCGGCAGGTGACTCTTATAATGACACCACAATGCTTGGTGAAGCAGATGCTAGTTTCTTATTTGATGCACCAGATAATGTGATTGCAGAATTTCCTCAATTCCCACCTATTCATGGTTATGCAGCATTAAAAGAAGCAATTCGTAATGCATCGAACCGAGATATTCCAGCTTAATATTTTGATTAAAGTAAAAAAGGCACATTACGTGCCTTTTTTACTTTGCTTGCATCGTTTAGTTTTAGAAACGATAACCGAATTTTAAAGTATAGGCTAAAGCTGTATTGTCGTTAAACTCACCAACAACTGTACCACCAGTTTGTGCTTTTGCATCGCCTAACCACATGTAGCGGGCACCTGCTTGTACAAAATAGTTTTCTGCTGGGCTAAATTGACCGCCTAAGCCGATGCCCCAATAGCCTTCTGTTGGACCAAGTGTAGTGACTGGGTTGCCTGCACCTGTATCATAGCTGATAAGTGCTGAGCCTGACCATTTGTCATTAAATTTATGACCTAGACCAACATTTGCAGACCATTGGTCATCAGAGTAATCGATAAGATTAAAACCAGATTTAGCTTTTAAAGCTGTTGGCGTAACAGCGAATTGATCCCAATGTACCCAGCGAATATTGGCAAAAGCAAGTGTATTTTTTGCAATGCCTGTTTGTAGATCAATATTTACCGATTGAGGTGTGGTAGCTTGTAAAGTCGATGTTGGTACTTTTAAAAGTCCTAAACCAAAAGATTCATGTGCTGTTGCATTATGTTCAATTTCAGAACGATAAGTGATAGCAGCCTTTAATGCGATTTCAGGAATTTGATACGCCGCACCTGCGAGCCAACCCCAAGCTTCTTCTTTATCGACTTTAATATTATAACCTGAGTTTTTATAAGCCATACCACGTAAAGCAATGTCAGCTTCTACTGTTTGCCAAACAGGACCTGCATAAAAATTCCAGTTTTTAGTTGGTTGGTAACCGATTAAACCTGTTAGATTTTCAGTTCTGACCTCAACTTTTGTGCCCTGTCCATTTTGTGAGAAAACTGGATTTTCTAAACCGTATTGTGCATCAGCGCCATAAGGTTGGTCATAAATTAAGCCTAGAGAAATTTTATCAGTCGCTTGAACTTTAATTGCTGCTGATGGGAAGTAGTAATCATCTGCCATGTCATTTACATTTTGTTGATTAATCGCTTGACCTTTTACGTCAGGATCAATAACTGTAATTGCAGCTTCTGCATAATTACCTGGCTGTAAAAATGCTTGGATAGATTGCCCTGAACGATCTAGACCAGCAGCAAATACGGAAGTTGTCGGTAGTAAACCTAATAGAATAGCTGTGTGAAGCTTAGTCAATTGCATGATGCATTTCCCTGATATGACTTACTTTTTTAAAACAGGGAGGGAAGTTAACACAATTTTACAATCTGTAAATGCTTGATGCTGTTTAGAATTTGAACTCAGGATGTATAAAAAAAGCTTGAATAGAGTAAATAGCCTATAAATATGTTTGTATATTAATAACTTGTCATAATTAAATTAGAGTAATTATTTTAATTTTAAAAGTTATTTGTTTTCATTCAATTGGTTGATTTTAAAACACAGTCAAAAATAAAAATGAGAATAATAAAAAAGACCATGATAAATCATGGTCTTTTTAGACTTTATACGAAGTGTATAGAATTAGAATCTATAACCAAGTTTCAAGCCATAAGCGAGCGCATTGTTGTCTTTGAACTCAGCAACGTAATCACTACCACCTGCTTGAGCACCAGTTTGAGCTTTAGCATCGCCTAACCAGAAGTATTTAACGCCACCTGAAATGAATGTTGCAGGAGTAGGGCTATACTGAACACCAAGACCTACGTTCCAATAACCTTCTGTTGGACCTAAAGTCGAAACAGGATTACCTGCACCAGAATCCCAACCTACAGAAACGTTACCTGCCCAATGATCATTTACTTTACGGCCTACACCAGCAGTGACAGAGTATTGATCATCTGAATATTCAACAAGGTTAAAGCCATTTGGACGACCCACTAAGCCACCAATTGCTTCTGAAACCTTACCAAATTTGTATGGTTGAATAGAGAAGTCTTTCCAATTTACCCAACGTAAGTTTGCAAATGCAACAGTATTAGCCATGATTCCTGTTTGGAAATCGACATTTACAGATTGTGGTGTAGTGATTTTAGTTTCACCAGTAGATTTCATTGCTGCAATTTGTGCTGGAGTAACACCTAAGCCACCTAATACAGCAGGATTTGCATCTAGTGCTTTTTCAACAGTTAAATTTTCTACTGCATCTACATCATGATCAATTTCAGAGCGATACGTGACAGATGCTTTTAAGGCAATTTCAGGAAGTTGAAATGCTGCACCTGCTAACCAACCAACGCCACCTGTTTCTTTAATTTTAGCGTCATAACCGTTATATAAGCTGTACGCTGTACCACGAAGGCTTACATTTCCTTTGATCGTTTGGTAAACACCGCCACCATAGAAGTTAAAGTTTTTTGTTGGTTGGAAGCCAAAAATCATTGAAAGATTTTGGGTATCAACTTCAACTGCGGTACTACCTGAACCAAGATTAGCATTTGCATCAGCTAGCCCTTTACTAAGTGCAACAAGTGGCTCACTTGCTTTTGCTAAAACAGCTTGAGTAGCGGCTTGTTGTGACATACCTTGCTGCATTAAGCCGCCAATCGCTTGTTTGGCTGCATCAGATTGCATATAAGCTGTAACTTTAGCAACACCAGCCGCTGCTAGAGCGTCAAGCTGTGTTTTAGGTAAAATTGTATCTACACCAGGATTTGAAACGAATGCATTATTACCTTTGTATGCCGCATCTGCTCCAAAAGGTTGATCGTAAAGAAGACCAAATGAAAATTTATCTGTAACTTGTAGTTTTACTGCTGCTGAAGGGAAGTAGTAATCATCCCCCATGTCACTAATATCACGACGTGTAGGTGATGTACCTGCTTCTTGACCCTCAACAGTTGGATCTAAAATTGAAATACCTGCTTCAAAATAGTTGTCTGGTTGTAAGAAAGCAGAAATAGATTGACCTGAACGATCTAATGCTGCAGCAAAAACACCAGTTGTCGGAATAGTTGTTGCAAGAAGAGCCAATGTTAATGTTTTTAATTTCATTCTAATCTTTCCCTAAATGTATAAAATGAATAATTTGAAGCACTTGTTTGTATATTTGAAATAACACACGCTTTACATAATCCAATACGTAATTTACTTCTGTTTACAAAATATCATATAAAAAATAAGAGTAAATACTCTAGAGCAAGGTTTAGTAAAAAAAATGTAAACTGAAGCGTTTATTTTTAGTACTGAATATTCACCGATTTTGCGGACACTCTTTAGTTAAAGTTAATAGTTGTGTTGTAATTGCTATAACAGCAATTTTATTTTTTTAAATATTTTCTTTAAATTTATGACTATCCTAAATTTTTTTGTTTAGAAATAATAAATAGTTTGACTCCATTTAATATTGCTTCCATATTTTTTAGATAGAGAAGTATTAAAGGTTGGAATACTAATATGCGCTACATGATCAGTTTCTTAGAATGGAGAAAAATCATGAATATAAGTAAATCTTAAAATACCTTTTGCTTGAATCTAAACGGCTTTAGGTGTTCCTGATGTATGTAAATAGAATATGAGTTCGATGATTTATTTCAAGTTGAACTAATTTGATATTGTTTTGTTGGTGTTGGTTTAAATTACGTATTTTAATAGTATTTGGTTCATTTAACGATCTTTATCTGAGTCTTGTGTAATCAAAATTTAAAATCAATTTTATTAAGCATTTTCAAAGCGTAAATTAAGTTAGTTTTTATTAAGTTTCATCTACATCTAAAATTGCTAATTGAACGATATTTTCAATGAATGGTTCAATGAGTATTACAAGACGTTTTTTTGTTTTTATGTTCAATAATTTTAAGTAATGTGCGTGTTTATGTGTTCTTAATAATAGGTCTTGGTAAATTATTTTATGAAAACCTAGATTTATTGCTTTTTTACTTGAGTTTTATAACGATATTGTTTAAGTTGGAGGCATTGTAATATATTATTTTATATATAAAAAATATAACTTTATCTATCCATTATTCATAATTTTGCAATATTTTTTTTGGTTTTTTTGAAAAAAGATATATTGTATATTTTTAATGCAAATATAAAAAATTGTAGAAAATAAAAATGAATTTTATTTAATGTATATTTTCGTTTTTTCTAAATTATACTATGCTAATGGTTAATCTATATTGTTTTGAATGAGTTGCTGTTTTATTATTTCCTGAAGATTTTTTATTTTTGGATGTTGTATTGATTTTATTGTTTTAGATAAATATTTTGAGCTGTTTACTTTGTATTAAATGTTTTAGTGAAAAATAAAATAATTTTAATTAAATAAAAATACTAATTACATTATTTAATGTTGTCATAATATGATAAGTATTAAAACATAATTCCATTAAAATAATTTTTAGAATAGTGATGGATTGAGTATATATGGATTTTAATAAAAAATTTAAAGATCAAGTTGCACTTATTACAGGTGCGGGAAGTGGTCTAGGTTCGGCTTTAGCTTTTGCACTAGGCAAACAAGGTGCGAAGCTCATTTTAGGTGACGTAAATCAAATAGCACTTCAAAAAGTGGTTGCTGATCTGACAGCGTTAGATATTCAAGTTGCTTTTAATGTATGTGATGTGAGTCAAAATACAGATCAAGTTGCGCTTGTACAATTAGCATTAGATACATGGGGGCGATTGGATATTGCAGTGAATAATGCAGGTATTTGTCCCCCGATGCGTTCTTTTCATGAAATTTCAGAAGCTGATTTTGACTTTGCCATGAATGTAAATACCAAAGGTGTATTTTTAGGGATGAAACATCAACTTTCAGCGATGATTAAGTCTGAGTTATCAGGTGTAATTTTAAATGTGTCGTCTGTTGCGGGATTGGGTGCAGCACCGAAATTGGCATCTTATTCAGCATCTAAGCATGCTGTGATTGGACTAACGAAAACGGCTGCTGTGGAGTATGCTAAAAAGAATATTCGAATCAATGCAATTTGCCCATTTTATACGCAAACCCCCTTAGTTACTGAAAGTCAGCTATTTGATAAAATTGAATTTTTAAATAACTCTTCGCCAATGAAACGCTTGGCAACGTCAGATGAAATTATCGATGTGATGTTAATGCTATGTTCACCCCAAAATACCTATATGACAGGGCAGGCAATTGCGGTAGATGGAGGCGTGACAGCACTTTAAGAGAGACATTTTTATTGTATCGTTTGATTGATTTGGTGCGCTCTGCGGGAGTCGAACCCACGCCGGTCACTTAGGAGGCAACTGCTCTATCCAATTAAGCTAAGAGCGCAAGGACACCTAATTTAACCCAAAAATAAATAAAAAAAAAGTTATTGCCAAGGCAATAACTTTTTTTTCATAAAATTTATAGCGTTATTATTTTTTTGAATTCAGTAGTTTAAATACAACTGCCATTACTACAATCCAAATAGGAATCATGATTACAGATTCTTTAAAGCCTTGTGTCCACATAATGTACAAAACAGTCAAAATGAATGCCAATACCAAATAGTTGCTGATTGGTGCCCAAAGTGCAGGAAATTTAGAAACTTTGCCTAATTTATCCATGGCTTGTTTAAATTTCAAATGCGTTAAACTAATCATTGCCCAGTTTAAGACCAATGCACCAACCACAATATACATAAGATGGCTTAAAGCATCTTCTGGAACAAAATAGTTCAATAATACACAGCCAAAAATCAGTAATGCTGAGAACAATACTGCAGGAATAGGCACACCATGTTTATTCACTTTTTCAAAGACTTTCGGTGCATTGCCTTGTTTTGCCAAACCAAATAACATACGACTGTTCGCATACATGCCACTGTTATAAACAGAAAGTGCCGCTGTTAAAATGATGAAGTTTAACAAGTGCGCTGCCCAACCAATACCCAATTGGCTGAAAATCATTACGAATGGGCTTTTATCTAGACCACCTAAATCGAGCTGATTCCATGGTACAAGCGAGAGTAAAATGGTTAATGAGCCGACATAGAAAATCAAGATACGAAAAACCACTTGGTTAATCGCTTTCGGAATGGTTTTTTCAGGATTTTCAGCTTCAGCTGCCGCCATACCAATTAACTCGATGCCACCAAAGGCAAACATCAAGAAGGCAAGCATATAGAATAAGCCATCAAAGCCATGTGGAAAGAAACCACCATGCATCCATAAGTTACTAAATGAGGCAGTTGAGCCAACATCTGCTGTTAAAAGCAAATACAGACCAAACACGATCATAGAAACAACAGCGGCAACTTTAATAATGGCAAGCCAAAATTCAGATTCACCATAAAACTTCACATTGCCCAAGTTAACAATGGTAATGACAATGAAAAAGAACAATACCGATGACCAAGCAGGAATTTGCGGCCACCAATAGTGAATATATTTGGCAACGGCTGTCAATTCGGTCATTGCAACCAAAACATACAAAATCCAATAGTTCCAACCGGCTAAGAAACCAGGGAATTTTCCCCAGTACTTATTGGCAAAATGACTGAATGAACCTGCGACAGGTTCTTCAACAATCATTTCACCCAATTGACGCATAATGAGAAATGCAATTAAGCCACCTATGGCATAACCTAGAATAATAGAAGGTCCTGCAGATTGAATGACTTGTGCGGATCCTAAAAACAATCCGGTACCAATCGCGCCACCCATGGCTATGAGTTGGATATGCCGGTTTTTAAGTCCCCGCTGAAGATTTGTAGACTCGTTGCTCAAAGTATTCAGCTCTTTTTTTAATGGAATTTAATAATTGTAAATGATTGGTAACACTTAGCCTAGTAGTACACCCTTATGTTCGACTGAATGCATGGGTCATAAATTGATTTAAAAAACTATTCTTTTAAAAAACAATAGAATAATTTTTTAAGACTAAAGTAAAAAAATATTGAATCTAAATTCATTTTTTTGATGAGGATCTGTTTTATACTGTTTTAAAGGAAATGAAAGACATTTCTGCTGAATCTGAGTGATTTGACAGAAGAGAGTTAAAAAAATTGAATCACAATGAGAATTTAAAGGATATAGACCAATGAGCTTTGCTGCACAAATTAAAATTCCGGCAACTTACATGCGTGGTGGTACGAGTAAAGGCGTATTTTTCAATTTAAAAGACTTACCTGAACAGGCTCAAGTTGCGGGTCAAGCTCGAGATCAATTACTACTTCGTGTGATTGGTAGTCCAGATCCTTACGGCAAGCAAATTGATGGTATGGGGGCAGCGACTTCAAGCACAAGTAAAACTGTAATATTGTCTAAAAGCAGTCAGCCTGAACATGATGTCGATTATCTATTTGGACAAGTATCCATCGATAAAGCATTTGTCGATTGGAGCGGAAACTGTGGCAACTTAACAGCGGCAGTCGGTTCATTTGCAATTAGTAATGGCATGGTCGATGCCTCTCGCATTCCTGAAAATGGTTTATGCACTGTACGTATTTGGCAAGCTAATATTCAAAAAACCATTATTGCGCATGTCCCTGTGACAAATGGTCAGGTACAAGAAACGGGTGATTTTGAATTAGATGGTGTGACATTCCCTGCGGCAGAAGTACAAATTGAATTTCTTGATCCAGCGGATGATGGTGAAGATGGCGGTGCAATGTTTCCAACAGGTAATGTCGTTGATTCACTTGACGTTCCTGGCATTGGTACATTTCAAGCTACACTGATCAATGCTGGTATTCCGACTGTATTTTTAAATGCAGAAGAGATTGGTTATCAGGGAACTGAATTGCAAGATGCTATCAATAATGATGTCGATGCCTTAGCTCGTTTTGAAACCATTCGTGCTTACGGTGCTTTGAAAATGGGTTTAATTAAAGATGTAAGTGAAGCAGTAACACGCCAACATACACCTAAAGTGGCTTTTGTATCTGCTCCAAAAGCCTATGTATCTTCAAGTGGTAAACAAGTAAATACAACGGATGTTGATTTATTGGTGCGTGCACTTTCAATGGGCAAATTACATCATGCCATGATGGGTACAGCAGCAGTTGCGATTGGTACAGCAGCAGCAATTCCAGGTACTTTAGTCAATTTGGCTGCAGGTGGTGATGAACGTGAAGCTGTACGTTTTGGACATCCATCAGGGACATTACGTGTTGGTGCACAAGCCTCGCAAGAAAATGGACAATGGGTAGTCAAAAAAGCCATTATGAGTCGTAGCGCACGTGTTTTGATGGAAGGTTGGGTAAGAATTCCAGCCGATAGCTTTTAATACTTATTTTGATAAAAAAAATCAGACAAATGGATGTGGCATTTTAAAAATTGAGAGTAGATTGTTTAAATCATATCATTTTTAATCATTAAGAACGTATCTTTTGTATCTAAAGACCTTATTTTAAAGAAGAAAAATAAGGTCTTTGTTGTTTTAATCTATTCGAAATACATTGCTTTGACAGTATTTTATTATGGATTTTTTTTTAAATTATTGATTACAATCTGTATAAAGTAATTGAAAATCCTAGACTATAAAATGATAACCTGTTCTCATAAAAATAAAATTATGCTATTTTTACTCAAAGATTCGATGCAATAAAGATTATAAATTTACACATTTCGATCAATCTATTCTTAATATAAAAATTAATGATGAGATCAGCGAAAAGGATAATTCCTTGAATAAATAGGTGTGAGGAAATGTCATGAATAAAGTTGATGTTGAGAGTGGTTTTAAGGTAATGATTCAAGATGAACAATTTCTTGATTTAATTCAAAAAACTGAAAAAATGGAATTGGTTTCTTTTCTAGCTCAGTTACCTATACCTGTTGCAATTTTTAGTAGAGAATCTCGTTTTCTTGGTTTAAATCAGGGGTTTGCTGATTTTTATGAAAGTGATGCACTGTATTTGAATGGTAAATTACTGAAAAGTGTTTCAACACTTGTGTACCATCAGTTTTTAGATGTCATTCCATTGTTTGAGAATGGCAAAAATGAAGTCGATTTTGAGTTTTATGGTCGAGGCCATTTTTATCTCTCCTATTATAAGGCACTTCGAGATCAAGATGGAGAAATCGTTGCTGTTGTCGTGGTATGTGCGGATATTACTCGTCTAAAACGCCGTGAAAATGTTTTATTACTCAATAATAAAAAACTGCATGATCATTTATATTTAGATGCTGTCACAGGCTTACCCAATAAAATCGCATTTGGACAATTTTTAATTGATCCTGAAAATTTAGACTTAATGACACAGCGTATTTCGTTTTTAAAAATTGATTTAGATAGCTTTAAAAAGTTTAATCAATTTAATAGTTATACTTGTGGTGATAAAGTTTTAGAAAAAGTTGCAGAAATTTTAACAGAAGAGCTTTCGCAAGATAATGCGAAGTATTTTCGGATGAATTCTGCGAATTTTGTGGTGGTGATGTTTGATGCAACAGAATGGTCAGTATTAACCGTTGCAGAGCGTTTAAAATGTGCAATTGCGCAACAAAATTTAGAACTAACTGGAAACTCTACCGAATCTTTGACGGCATGTATTGGTATTGTTCATAAAGCAGCGAACACCGTATTATCTGAAGATGAGCTTTTACAGAAAATGGGGGAGGCTGTGCAACAGGCAAAATCGCAAGGTAGTAACACTATTTATATGATGCCTGAATAAAAGGCAATAAGCGGGGAGTGCTTCGAGTCCGACAAGATGATATGAAGAATTGTTCATTCTGTGTTTGATAAAAAGATTTCAAGATGTTCAGAGCATTTAGAGGGTGAGTGTTGTATGTATTGTATGTAGAATAGGGCAAGATTTTTAGCTCGGTTCAGTAGACACGAGTACAAACATTTGAGGCGTAAAAGTGACATCTATACCCCATGTACATGCAAACGTTTTACAGTCAGCGCAACAACAAATTCAGCAAGATTTACAACTCGCACTTAATGCATTTTCTATTCCTGAGCCGTTAAAAGGTGCAGTACATCATGCGGTGATGTTGGGTGGAAAACGTGTAAGACCAGCACTGTGTTATGCAACCTCTCATTTGAAACCGAATCATCCTTGTTTTGCGGCAGCGCGTAGAGCGGCTGTAGCCATTGAATTGATTCATTGTTATTCGCTTGCACATGATGATTTACCGTGTATGGACAATGACTTATTGCGCCGTGGACAACCGACTTGTCATGTGGCTTTTGGTGAAGATACTGCATTGTTGGCTGGTGATATTCTACAATCGATGGCATTTGAAGTGTTGGGAAGCCGTTTGTTTGATCAAGGTCAAGTTGTACCTGCTGAGATTGTTTTGCGTCAAATTCAGATTTTAGCGACGGCAAGTTCAAGAATGGTTTGTGGGCAAGTACTTGATTTACAAGCTGAAGGTAAGCATGTTGATCAGGAACATTTAGAACAAATTCATCGTAATAAAACGGGTGCGTTGATTCAAGCCGCAATCATGATGGCGGCTGTAACCATTTTTGAAGGTACTGATCCTGCTATTCCAAAGTTACGTCAATTTGGTCAAGCGATTGGGCTCGCATTTCAAGTGCAAGATGACATTTTAGATGTCACTGCCGATACTGAAATGTTAGGCAAAACAGCAGGCAAAGATGAGCAAGTTGAAAAGTCTACATATCCTGCATTAATGGGGCTAGAGCAGGCAAAACAGTATGCTCAGAAATTGCATGACCAAGCTTTTGAATCATTAGAATATTTTGCTGATGATGCGACTGAATTAAATCAAATTTCGCAATTTTTACTGTCACGTCAAAGCTAATTTGAATTGAAATAATCTTGATTAAATGTCGTTAAGTACATTTAAATTGAATAAAAAACCGAAGCATTTTGCTTCGGTTTTTTATTGTACTGATTTATGCGTACATATTTTAACTTACATCTTTATAGGCACGATCTGCTTCTTCAAAACGATCAATAACATCTTGTTCAGGGGCACGAGTGATTAAGCTAAAGACAATAATGGCGATCATTGCACTGATGAATCCAGGAATAATTTCATAGATTTTAGTATCAGCAAAGACTGGGATATTTTTCCAAAGAATGACGACTACAGCACCAACAATCATTCCTGCAAGTGCACCTGCCAAATTCATGCGTTTCCAAAACAATGACAGCAAAATGAGTGGACCAAATGCGGCACCAAAGCCCGCCCACGCATAAGCGACTAAGCCAAGAACTTGAGATTCAGGGTTACTTGCAAGCGCAATTGCTAAGACTGCAATCAGTAAAACCATTAAACGACCGACCCAAACCAGTTCTTTTTGTGAAGCATTTTTACGAATAAAGGCTTTATAAAAATCTTCTGTTAATGTGCTTGAACAAACCAATAACTGACAACTGAGTGTGCTCATGACAGCAGCTAAAATGGCGGCAAGTACGATTCCTGCAATCCAAGGATTAAAGAGGATTTTGGTCAATTCCATGAACACAGTTTCAGAATTTTGATTCACTGTTACTGCAAGTTCAGGATGAATTTGGAAATAGGCGATTCCAAAAAAGCCAGCAGCCACTGCACCACCTAAACATAAAATCATCCACACCATACCAATTCGGCGGGCATTTGGAATGGATTTTACCGAGTCAGCTGCCATGAAACGCACTAATATATGCGGTTGTCCGAAGTAGCCTAAGCCCCATGCCATCAGGGATATAATGGCAACAGCACTTAAATCTGAAAATAAGCTGTAGGCTTGTGGACGAGCAACTTCAAGTGCCGCATGAATCGTTGCCATATCACCAAGGCTTAACACCGCAACGACAGGAGTGAGGAGTAATGCAAAAATCATCAGGGTAGCTTGAATGGTGTCTGTCCAGCTGACTGCAAGAAATCCACCAATAAATACATAACTAATGGTTGCAATCGCACTAATCCACAATGCAGATTCATATGACATACCAAACATACTTTCAAATAGACGTGCACCTGCGACCATGCCTGAAGCACAGTAAATGGCAAAGAAAATCAGAATGACAAATGCAGATACGACTCTAAGTACTTTTTTATGATCATTAAATCGATTGGAAAAATAATCGGGGAGAGTGAGTGCATTGTTTTGCACTTCAGTGTGAACACGTAAACGCCCTGCAACCAATAACCAATTAAGCCATGCACCAATAATTAGACCAATTGCAATCCACATTTCAGATAAGCCTGAGAGATAAATTGCGCCAGGAAGCCCCATCAGTAACCAACCACTCATGTCGGATGCACCTGCAGAAAGTGCAGTCACAAAGCTTCCTAAGCGCCGCCCTCCGAGAATGTAGTCATCAAAACTATTTGTTGCACGGTAGGCAAATAAGCCAATGACGACCATGGCGACAATATAAAAAAAGAAAGTGATTAGCGTGGGATTCAGGAGATTCATACGGTATCCATTGACTCAGAATGGCGGTAAAGCGACAAGGAGTTTGTCAAAATATTCAATTCAGGCGAAATTTAACCACAGATTGATTATTTTTGCTGAGTCATTCTTGACCATAAGCACACGTCATTAAGCGACTTGATCTCATCATTTAAAATAGAATCCCATATGAAAAAGCATGAGGAACAAGTTAAATAGGGGGGATAGATGTGGAATTGAGTAGTGAAGTATTTTGAGAAAAACGTTTGTATTTAAATCTAATCCTATGGATGTAAAAATAGGCAGTCTAAACTGCCTATTTAAAATGGTATAAATATGAGGATTAGATTACGAATTACGCCCCATCACACCACGAATGGTATTCATAATATCGGCAGGTAAGACCACAGTTTTAGCATTGTTTGATTTCGACATATCTTGCATAGCTTTGATGTACTGTTCACCCAATAAATAAGACACAGGAATTTCTTTATCACCCACAGCTGAAGTCACCATGGTAATGGCTTTCTGTGAAGCTTCTGCCAATACAACTTGTGCCTCTGCATCACGACGAGAAGCTTCTAAACGACCATCTGCTTCTAGAATCGCTGCTTGTTTTTCACCATCAGCTTTGGTTACAGTTGCACGACGCTGACGTTCAGCGGCTGCTTGTGCTTCCATTGCCGCTTGCATGGTATTGGATGGTTGAATATCTTGAATTTCAACAGTTTTAAGTGTAATTCCCCAATCAGCAATATCATCTGAAATTGCAGCTTTGAGTTTAGCTTTGATATGATCTCGTGAAGATAAGGCATCATCCAAATCCATTTCACCTACAATTGAACGTAGTGATGTTTGTACAAGATTTTGAATTGCCCAACTATAATTTTCAATCCCATACACCGCTTTTTCAGGGGTGGTGATGTTGATATAGGCTACAGCATTCATCACTAAAACAGCATTATCTCGGGTAATCACTTCTTGTGATGGAATATCAAGTACGATGTCTTTTGTAGTGATTTTATAAGCAACTTCATCGACATAAGGAATGACAAAGTTTAAACCAGGATTGAGCGTGGTGTGGTATTTACCTAAACGCTGCACAATCCATTTATAACCTTGCGGAACAATACGCACGCCTTTGAAAATCGTAATTGCAACAAAAGCAAAGAGTGCTAAGACAACTATAGAACCAAAACCCATTGATTATTCCTCATGATTGTTGATTATAAGAAGATGAATGTGGCTGAACCAAAAGGTCATTGCCTAAAATATCAGTCACACGAACACGATCACCTATTTGTACAGGCGAAGATGTTCGACAGTTCCATTCATCTGAACCGAGTAAAGGCATTGGAAAGCGAACTCTGATTTGGTCGTGTGCAAGCCCGATTTGAATGACCATGCCGACTTGTCCTATCGTCGCTTCACGAGGAAGTCCTGCTTTGGTTTTATCGACAGATAATGGTTTGATAAATTTAAACCAAGCAATGGTGCAACTAATGGATAAAAATATCCAACACACCATTTGCACAGTAAAGCTCATATTGGGAAAGAGCCACAAAAGAATACTGACCACAACGGCTGCAATACCAAACCATAGAGCAGCAAATGCAGGTAAGATCAGCTCCGATAAAATGAGCAGAATGCCCAAAACAAACCAATGCCACGGTTCAAAGATAAAATCCATACATTCACTCTGTTTGTTATGTTGATATGGATGACGCATCATCAATAACAATGTATCAGATTAAAAAACCTTCGACTAGAAAAACGTGTTTTTTCAATATTTTTACAACAAAGTAGCGCATGAAATGAGGGCGTAATAAAAATGCTGAATGTCAATTCATTATGACATTCAGCAAGCGTGTAATGCATCAAAAAATATATTTTTGAGTTTAGAATTTTGCTTTTGGTGCAGGTTTAAAGGCAGCAGGTGATTTTTTGAAATTAGTAATTGCTGCCTGAATGGCAGTAATTTTTCCTTGAGTAGCTTTTTCACCTTCTAAAATAGCTTGGTTACTCGCTTTGAGGTCAAGTGTTCCCAAATGTCCAACTTTGGGTTGAATCACAATATTGGCAAGACTCAATTCATAATTAATGCTTTGTTGCCCCATAATGTTAATGGTTTGGTCAAGTAAGCCCCACATATTCATCGATTGAGCACCCGTTGGGCGTGCTGAAATATCGACAGCGATCACAATGTCTGCACCCATATCTTTGGCTGTTTGTACAGGGATTGGACTGACTAAACCCCCATCGATATATTTACTCTTACCAATAGTCGCTGGTACAAAAACATTGGGAATACTGCATGAAGCACGAACGGCTTGTCCTGCATTACCTTTAATGAAATCTGCTTTTTTACCATTGTCTAAACGTGTCGCGACAGCAGCAAAGCGAATGGGAAATTGCTCAATAGGCTTATTGCCAACATTACGATTGACATAGTCTTGTAACTTTTGCCCAAGCACAATACCTTGACTATTCAAAGTCAAATCACGAATATCTGATTCTTTAAGTTGTTGTGCAATTTGCTGAAGTTGATAGGGGCTTTTACCACTTGCATAAATACTACCCACAAAACTGCCTGCACTTGTTCCTGTCACAATTTTCGGTTTAATACCATGTGATTCAAGTACTTTCAATACGCCAATATGTGCAAAACCTTTGGCACCTCCGCCACCCAATGCAATAGCAATAACGGGTTCACGGGCTTTGATCACCGTGGTTTGCGTTGGTGTTTTGACATTTTTATCGCAACCAACCAATGCTAAACCCAATAAACTCAGTAATCCTAAGCGTTTCAAATACATATAAACTAATCATCAAAAAACAAAAAAATGTGCTTTATATTTGAACAGATTAACACTTATTTCTCTATGTCTTTTTGCCATATTTTTTGTAAAGGAATAGCAAGTCGTTCAGCAATTTTAGGTGAAAACTTTCCTTTATATGTGTTTAGGATTTGTTCTAAATCATGTTCATAATTATCACTCGGATGCAGTATGCCTAAGCAACGTATGACTTTATGATCATAGTCGAAGGCAAACATGATTATTGGAATCTGTGCGCCATGAGCAATATGATAAAAGCCACTTTTAATGGATTGTGCGGTCTTTCGTGTGCCTTCAGGTGCAATGGCAATCCAAATTTTGTCACGAGTGCTGATAATATTTACAATTTGCTGAGTCAATCCATGTGTCGAATTTCGCTCTACAGGAATAACGCCAATCCATTCAAAAAAACCTTTGAACGGTGTTTTGAACAGTGTATCTTTGCCAAAAATTGTGACATTTAAGCCCAGTCCAAGTAGTGCAAGAAAAGCATATAAACCATCATAATTGGACGTATGTGGTGAAATAATGGCAACGGCTTTGGGTAAATTGGGAAATTCACCTTCAAAACGCCAACCTTGTGCTAGAAACAAGTTTTTAAAAATTGTTCGACTTAGCTGCGTTCCACGTGATGGAACTTGATCGGGTAATATTGGAAATTTTTTTGTCATTTTAATGATGATCTTGAAATTTTGAATAGTATAAACCTATGTTCTATTTTGAATTATTGCGAAAAGGTAAACAAGATAGTCATATTTTTATACGTCATATTTAAAATTATTTATATAAAATTGATGTATAAGCTTCCAATCCGATCAAGATAATATTCATCAGATAAAGGCACAGCACGACCATGCAAAAAAATATGTTGCAGAAAATATAATGCAAAAACACACACAGCTTTATCTACTATTGTTTTCCTTGTATTGGGCGCAGGGTTTACCTGTGGGTTTTATGACTCATGCACTTCCTGTAGTTTTACGTGCGCAAGGTGTGTCTTTGGCGCATATTGGTGGTTTTGGTTTGCTGATGTTGCCATGGGCGATTAAAGTTTTTTGGGCACCATGGGTCGATAAATTCGGTAGTGATCGTATTGGGCATTATCGTAGTTGGATTTTACCGACTCAATTGTTGACTGTAGTGATTCTGATAATCTTATCTTTTCTTCCAATTCACACCTTGAATCAGCCAAGTTATTTATTGGCATTTTTTGTGGCTTTATTTGTCATGAATAGTACGGGAGCAACGCAAGATATTGCCACCGATGGTTTAGCTGTGAGTATTTTAAAAGGTGATCAACAGCATTGGGGCAATATGTTCCAAGTGATAGGTTCACGTTTAGGCTTTATTGTCGGTGGTGGTGCAATTTTATGGGCTTTAGATTGGCTTAATTGGCAAAGTACCTTTTTAATTTTGGCAGGTTTGGTTGCCTTAAATACGCTACCGATTTTATTTTTTAATGAAAAATTTATTTCAACGGTTTCATTACATCAAAAATATGTGGCTGATTCTAAAATACAGGGAACAATTGGACAGCGCTTAAAGCATTACTTGCGTTATTTTATGGATAGCCGAGTGATGCTAAGTTGGCTAGTGGTTTTGGGTTCTATTAAAATTGCTGATGGTCTATCAGGTCCGATTATTAAACCTTTATTGGTCGACTTAGGGTTGTCATTTTCTCAAATTGGCATTTATATCACGATGCTAGGTGCTTTGGCTGCACTGTTTGGTGCAGGTTTAGCGAGTTTAGTTTTAAGTAAAATCTCTCGTGCGAAAGCCCTCATTCTATTTTCAATACTTAAAGTGATCAGCTTAACGGGATTTGTTTGGTTGGCTTTTTTACATAACCAAGGGCAGAGCATTCAGCCTAAATGGATTTATCTAATCAATGCTTTTGAAGATATGTTTGCAGCCATGCTACTTGTGGTGATTTTAACCTTAGTGATGCAATACAGTCGTAAAGAATATGCCGCAACAGACTTTACTTTTCAGGTGTCATTAATGGCAACAGTCAGTGGTGTACTTTATACGCTGAGCGGTTTTGCGGGAGATTATTTGGGCTATTTTAATTATCTGTTGGTGATTACTGTGGTTGCAATTTTTACACTCGTGCCAATTTATGAATGGGTACGAATTGAAAAAGTTAAAAAATAGATATAAAAAAATATTGAAGTGTTGTAGCGTTAATGAAGAGATAGAAAACTTAAAAAATAACTAATTATTAAGAATAATAAGTAATTGTTTTATGGGTATAAATAATAATTTATTTGACCAATTAAGTTGCTTTTAAGTTTTAGGAAATAAATTAAAACATAATACTCGGGCAGTCGTGAAACGAATGATGCTTAATTTTTTACATAACTTAAAACAACGTAAAATAGCGTTGTCTCTAACAAGCTTCAACCTGATGGTTGCGGTATGGTTAGGTTTAGTGTTGAATTTTTCATTTTTAAATAAAATTCAAACTCTTACACCATACGAAGGATTTAAGGCTTATGCCTTTATTGGTGCGACAGCAATTTTATTGATTGCCTTATACAATTTTATTTTGCAAATTTTAGATTGGAAATGGACGGCTAAATTTTTTTCAATCATTTTAGTTTTTATTGGTGGGTTTAGTGCTTATTTTGTCAACTCATTGGGTGTAGTGATTTCTCCTGATCAAATTCAAAATATGATGCAAACTGATTCGGCTGAAGCAACAGATTTATTGTCATTACGTTTTGCAGTATGGATTTTCTTTTTTGTTGTTTTTCCTATTGCAGTAATTAGTCGCATTCAAATTGGTTCTGAAACCTCAAAACCTAAAATTGTATTGAAAAAAGTATTGAATGTTGTGGCATCTTTGGCATTGGTTGGCAGTTTACTCTATGTATTCTATGTCGATTATGCAGCAATTTTTCGTGAACATCGTGATTTAAAAGGCATGATTTCACCGCAGAATGTCATTTCATCAACGCTATCGTATTACCATAAAAAGTCACCTAAAAAAGATTTACCTTTAATTCATTATGGTGAAGATGCGCATCTGGTTGAAGAAGTATCGAATCAACATATGCCGAAATTGATGGTCTTGGTGGTGGGTGAAACAGCACGTGCAGAAAGTTTTTCATTGAATGGTTATAATCAAAATACCAATCCTGAATTGTCTAAACAGGCGGGTTTAATTAACTTTAGCCAAGTAAGTTCTTGTGGTACAGCAACGGCTGTTTCTGTACCGTGTATGTTCTCGGGAATGAAGCGAACCGATTATGATGAACAACTCGCTAGCCACCGTGAAGGTTTACTGGATATTGCCAAGCGTGTAGGTTATAAAGTCACTTGGATTGATAACAATTCAGGTTGTAAAGGGACATGTAACCGTGTTGAACAGTATGTGATTCCTGAATCATTAAAACAAAAATGGTGTAAAGATGATGAGTGCCAAGATGGTATGTTGGTCGATGCATTACAAACGTATTTAAAAACGATTCCTGAAAATGACAAATCACCGCGTTTGATTGTGTTACATCAAATGGGAAGCCATGGCCCTGCATACTATAAACGTGCACCAAATGAATTTAAGAAGTTTGTGCCTGAGTGTGCAACCAATGCGATTCAAGGTTGTACATCGAAAGAATTGGTGAATGCTTATGACAATACAATTTTGTATACCGATCATATTTTAAGTCAGGTCATTGATACTTTAAAAGCACAGAAAAATTATCGTACAGGATTTTGGTATTTGTCGGATCATGGTGAATCAACAGGTGAGCATGGTATGTATTTACATGGCGCACCTTATGCCATTGCACCAACACAGCAGACACATGTACCTATGATGATGTGGTTCTCCGATGCGTGGAAAAATATTGCATCACCACAAATTAATTGCTTAACTCAACAAAGTTCAGCAACATTGAGTCAGGATAATTTATTTCCAAGTATGCTCAGTTTACTTGATATACAAACGCGTGTGATTGATCAGAATATCAATATGTTAAAACAATGCAGCTTACGCAGTTAATCAAACAAAATACTCAGGAACACGACCATGACAAAAATTCTGATGATTGAAGATGATTTTATGATTGCAGAATCCACTATGACCTTATTGCGCTTTCATCAATATGAAGTGGAATGGGTAAATAATGGTTTGGATGGTATAAAACAACTCACCAACAATGAATTTGACTTAGTATTGCTTGATCTCGGTTTACCCATGATGGATGGTATGCAAGTACTCAAACAAATTCGTCAGCGAACCACGTTGCCTGTGTTGATTATTTCTGCGCGAGATCAACTACAAAATCGTGTAGATGGTTTAAATTCAGGGGCAGATGACTACCTAATTAAACCCTATGAATTTGATGAGCTTATTGCACGAATTCAAGCTTTATTACGCCGTGTTGGTGGCACTCTACAACAAGTAAATAGTGACTGTGTATTAAAAAATGGTGATGTTGAACTTGATGTTGAACAACATATTGCCAAACTAAAAGGTGAAGAGGTTGAGCTTTCAAACCGTGAATGGGCGATTTTAGTTCCACTAATGACACATCCCAATAAAATCTTTTCCAAAGCTAATTTGGAAGATAAATTATATGATTTTGACAATGAAGTCAGTAGTAATACCATTGAAGTCTATGTACACCATATTCGTTCTAAATTGGGTAAAGATATTATTAGAACCATCCGTGGTTTGGGCTATCGTTTAGGTCAGGCAAGAGGTGTTTAAGTGTTGCCAAGACATTATTCACTGAAAAAGAGGCTGATAGGGTTTACTTCAGCGTTTTGCATCCTGTTGGGATGCATTCTTGTTTTTACTGCATATAAAAGTGCGCTTCATGAAATTGATGAAATTTTGGATGCGCAGATGGAATATCTTGCAGAGCGTGTCGCTGTGGATGCTCGACCAATTCAAAGCCATTTCAATACTCATAAGCGTTACCAAGAAGAAGATTTATTTGTGGATGTTTGGGAATATGCCAAACAAAGTCATTTAACGCATGAACATCACATATTAGTAGAACCGAAGCAAAAAGCAGGTTTTTATACGCAGCATGCAGCAAGTGGCATGTGGCGGACGTATGTCATTCCAACTGACAAATATCAAATCCAAGTGAGTCAGCAGGAATCGGTACGTCAGCATTTGGCAATAGAGTTGGCGGGAACTATGTTCTTGCCTTATTTGTTAATTACACCATTTGCTTTGTTCGGCTTAGCGTTGGTTATTCGCCGTGGATTGAAACCTTTAGATGATTTTAAAGAAGAATTATCACAGCGGAATTCTACTTCGTTAGAGGCGATACAACAGCAAAACTATCCTGAAGAGCTGCTACCAACCATCAATGAAATGAATCATTTATTTGAACGGATTTCTCAGTCACAACAAGAACAGCGGCAATTTGTCGCAGATGCAGCACATGAGTTGCGTACGCCTATTACAGCTTTAAATTTGCAAACTCAAATTTTACTTAGTCAATTTCCTGAAGAAAATAATTTGCATAATTTGAGTAAAGGTTTGGCACGAATGCAACATTTGGTCACGCAGTTACTTACGCTTGCAAAACAAGATGGTTCGCTTAGCGTGCAATCACAGCCGACGGCTTTAAAGTTGAATGATGTTGCTTTGAATTGTGTTGAGCAGTTAATGAATTTGGCAATGGAAAAAGAAATAGACTTGGGCTTTGAGCGCAACGATCCTATACATATGATCAGTATTGAGCAAAGTATTCATTCTATTGTGTTTAACCTGATTGATAATGCAATTAAGTACACACCGTCATCAGGCATAATTAATATTTCAGTGTTTCAAGATACATCTGGTATGGCATGTATTCAAATTGAAGATAGTGGTCCTGGTATTGATCCTGCATTGTATGATCAAGTGCGTAAGCGTTTTTATCGTGTGCATCATCACTTAGAAGTCGGAAGTGGTTTAGGACTGTCTATTGTTGATAAAGCCATTCAGCATTTGGGCGGGGAGTTGATTTTATCTAAAAGTGCAGATTTAGGTGGGTTAAGTAGTTTGGTAAAACTACCCATGAAATATGAATTTCACTAAAAAAGATGATAAATCAGGATAGTTGAAGTGGTTTATTGTCAACATTGAGTCATTGAAGTGAAATCAACATGGATAATAAAATCAATCTTTGAAGTACTTTTTTGTTATAGAGTGAATACATCAGTCATCTAAAGGTAGAGCTGATATATCTTTTGATAAGGTAGATTGCTTTTGTTGCTCAAAGAATTTATAGAAGTATGCATACAAAGCGGTGTTAAAACACAGAATAATCCAACCTGTCCATAAGTTGTGACTTAAAAAATGTGCACCACGCATCATTTGTCCCCAACCCATCATAAAACCAAGCAGTAGCCCAGCAATAAGGTAAAACCATGCACGTTTAGGCTGAACTAGGCGAAAGACAAAAAAACCTGTGATGAGGGCAAAACCTGTACTGGCATGACCACCCGGAAAGCAATGACCGTGTGTTGCAGTAAAGTTCCAAATAAAACCTGTTGCCGTTTGCTCGGTCATGTCCCAAGGACAAGCATGTGCAGATTGGGATTTTAAAATACCAATGAGTGCAGTGGACAAGATGCTGACCACAAACATATAGCCATATAGCCAGCGTTGAGGTCTGAGCTTTTCGATCTTAAAGGAAGCCAACCATAGAACCAAGAATGAAAGATAAACAGCAATCAGTAGTTGTTTAAAAACTTTATGATTAAGATGAACGAGGTACCAATTATTGCGTTCAGTAAAATGCCCGAATTGATCCATCCAAGGTTGTATTAATGCAAGATCAATTTTTCCATAAATAGGAAAAACATAAATCAAAATAGCTAAACTAAAGATCAGAATAGCACTGATTCGAAGCATAAATTTTTTGAAATCGAAGGGCATGGTTTAGGTTCTTTTTTAGATTTTAGAATTATTCAGTGAGTTGCTTAATCAAAGCTTAAAAGCTAGCGTATTCTATAATAGTACTTAGTGATACTGTGAAATTTATACTCAAATATAGAACAAAATATTCACTAGAAAACAGCATATTCTTGTGAACATGCTGTCAGCAAAAAACTTAAAAAATGACTTTAAACGTATGATTTAAAACATCGCATCTTCAGAGTTGGCAGAAATTTTATGAATAGATAAATCTGCGCCTCGGAATTCTTCTTCTTGTGTTAAGCGAATACCCATGGTCATTTTTAATATTCCATATACGACAAAACCGCCTATAAGTGCCACGATAATGGCAAACATCGTACCCAATAATTGTGACCACAGTGAAACACCACCTAGCCCTCCCATCCATTGTTGACCGAAGATTCCAACTGCAATACCGCCAAATGCACCACAAACACCATGTAATGGCCAAACACCCAGAACATCATCAATTTTGAGTTTATTTTGAGTGTAAGTGAAGAGTTTTACAAAGAGAAAGCCTGCAATTGCACCAATGAATAGTGCAGCAACAGGATGTACAATATCAGACCCCGCGCAGATGGCAACTAAGCCTGCAAGTGGACCATTATGTAAGAAACCAGGATCTTCTTTACCAAAGAAGTTAGCTGAAATTGTACCGCCAACCATTGCCATGAGTGAGTTAATTGCAACAAGCCCTGAAATAGCATCTAAACGTTGTGCGCTCATGACATTAAAGCCAAACCAACCGACTATTAAGATCCATGAACCAAGCGCAAGAAATGGAATGGATGATGGTGGATGTGCACTGACACGACCATCTTTTTTATACCGTCCATGACGCGCACCGAGTAAAAGTACGGCGACAAGGGCAATCCATCCTCCCATTGCATGCACCACAACTGAGCCTGCAAAATCATGGAAACCTGCACCGAATGTGGCTTCTAACCATTTTTGAATGCCAAAGTTACCATTCCATGCAATACCTTCAAAAAATGGATAAATTAGCGCAACTAAAAATAAAGTCGCAATTGCCTGTGTTTTCATTTTGGCACGTTCAGCAATTCCGCCTGAAATAATCGCAGGAATTGCTGCAGCAAAGGTCAGTAGGAAGAAACATCGCATGAGGTTATAGCCATGCTCGGCAGCAAGTTGTGAACCTGCATGAAAAAAATGCTGACCATAGGCAATATAATAACCGACAAAAAAGTAGGCGATGGCTGAAATAGAAAAGTCGGTCAAAATTTTACTGAGTGCATTGACCTGATTTTTATGGCGAACAGTCCCGAGTTCAAGGAATGCAAAACCTGCATGCATTGCAAGCACAAGAATTGCACCGAGGAGGAGAAAGAGTAAGTCTGTATTTTGCATAGATGATTCTTTTTAGTGCTATATGTCACAATTCGGTTCAAGTATAACGATCTAAAACAGAACAGGAATACTTTTGCTGTAGGGAAAAATTGATTAAATCATTCAAAATATGATCAAGACTCGATATAAAGCGAGTCATGCACTGTTTTGGTGTTTTAGTATTAATTTGGTGCAAAGTTAGTTTTATAAAAATCTTAATTAATTGATATTTAAGGTTATTTTAAAATTAATTTTTTCCATTTAGTTTGTTATTGCATGTTGTAAAACTACAAAAATGATTCAAGTTGAATAAAAGGGCATAGAATAATTTAAAACGTAGGCTTAAATAGTCGTGATAAATTTTTAAACTGAATGGCTTTGTTACATAAAACGCCAAAAATCAAAATGATTCTAAACTACTCCAATTTAAGTGACAACTTGGATATAAGGTCGACCTAATTTTGTAAATTTATTTATTACTGGTAGGAGTACATGAATTTTTTAGTTGGCTATGGAAGTTCTTAGTGCTGAGTTTATTGTTCAATAAATGAATGTAAAGAAGTCGATCCCTACATTCTGATAGAAAATTGAATATCAATATGCTCTTGTCCTTTGCAAAGGGTGGAATATCTGGTGCTGTTCATTTCAAACCACATTATTTAATAAGCGCTGAACAAGGCCTAAAACAATATATAAGGAGCATCTAAATAGAGATTTGATCACGAGGTAGCATTAAATAACAGTATCGGAATATATTTAATTTCGACCTATTGACTTTGTCGTGGTACATACCATTAAGTAGTAGGGTTAAAGCAAAATAGATGTTTCCTGAACGAACTAATTTGGCGAAGTATACTTGTTTATATAACAGGAGTAATTGATTGTATGATAGGTTTTAGCCTTATTCATTCGGTAATTTTATCTGCATAATGATGTTCTGTTTTTTCAATAATCATTGAGGTAAATTGCAGAATATAAGTGGCATGCTGCATGAGTTTTTTCTGTGAAGCTTGCCATTGATCTTTTTCAGCATGTTTTAAAAACTGAGATAAAATTTCTTCAGAATGAAATAACTCAAAAGCCAATTGATTCACTTGCTCATCATAAATATTACTATGTACAAAAATATGTAATTCCTTGGCAAAAACAGGAATTAATTTTAAGTATTCAGATTCTAGACTGTGAATTGCATTCATTTCATGTTGATTTTGAAACTTTTCTAAAAATATTTGGGTGCTATTACGAAGTTGATACAGTGTTGGAAGTAATGTAATTAAAAACTTTTGTTTTTGATTCTCCTCAACTTGTTGTTCATCTCTATGTTGTTTCCGGTCAAAGTAAAGTGGAATTGCTACAGCAACAAAAATAGCGATGACTGAGCCAATGGCTTGTACCCATGCTGCGAGTTCTTGATTGAAAATTAAATTAGCTTCCGTTAAAGGCATATTTTTCCTCTATTTTTATCGCTTTAGAGTAAGTCTAGGATGAATTTAGCCTTTTAGATAGGACATAAAATACCGTTATATAGCTTCTTTCAAAGTCTAATTTTTAAAATGGCGAGCTTCTATATGCTTTTGTTGGGTAAAAATTGCTACACTTTAGAACGTTTTATTTTTCATTTTTGTTATGTCTTTTGATCTAAAAATTAGTCTTTTACCAGATGTTGTATTGGCATCGCCACAGCATAAAAAGTTGCAACGTTTAATTGAACAAATTGAACAACAAAAGCTGGATTTAGCCATGTGGCAGAATATGCAACACGAAATTCAAAGTTATATGCACCAAAAACTATTGCCGATTTATACAGAATTACATGGCACGTTATTTTCGCAACTTGAACAATTATGGATATATTTACAACAACAGGACTTTTCTAAGGCTGATTTAGAACAGCTCGATGCCAAATTACAATCATTGGCTAAAACACTCAAGAAATCACAAAGTATAAATACTAAAAAAATGAATTTAGTGGATGAAGTTCATCATTTTTATCAACAAGATCGTGTGTATAGTCAAAATAAAAAGCAGAGTAAAAAACAGAAAAAATCATCGGAAATAAGTTCTCAAAACATTAATTCTTCAGAGCAAATGGAGTCTGAAAATATAGATTCAAATTTTGAACATATTGAGTTTGAAGATTGGAATACTGAGCAATACGAGCGACAACGTGAAGAGCATCAACGTAAACGTTTAGCGCAAAAACGTGAACAGGCTGAAAAGTTGGCAGAGCAGTCTTTAAAAACAGTGTATTTAAAAATTACTGCGATGATTCACCCTGACCGTGAACCTGATGAAAGTAAAAAAGTTGAAAAAAATGAGTTGTTGCAGGTGGTAAATGAAGCGTATGCACAGCAAGATTTATTTTATTTACTCAAATTGCAATTACAGCTTGAAACCAATAAGGGTTTAAATTCGAAAGCTTTAAGTGATGAGCATTTGAAGTTTTATAAAATGGCGTTAGAAGCGCAAAGTCAGCGTTTAGCGAGTCAGATTGATGATATTACCGATGCTTTTCATTGGAGTGAAAAGCCGAAGCCTAAAAATATGCAGGTCAAAGATGTGTATAAAGTAATAGATGCAGATGTGATGACTTTAAAAGAACAAGTGAAAAGGGAAAAAAAGCGTTTGAAATATATGGGGAAAGTGAGTGGGTTGGAGGTGTTGTTGGAGAATGGGGTGCTTTGATGCTTTTCTCCCTCTCCCTTTGGGAGAGGGGCGTGGTGCGAAAAAATTAACTATCTTGAGTAGTTAGTTGAGTTATATCTTTAGCTTGCGTGGACTGAGTAGCTGCAGCTTTTTTATTAGCTACTCCAAAAGGAATATGTACAGAAGCTATGCTATCTGCAGTTTTTTCTAAATGTCCAACTTGATCATCGAAGAAAATATGTGGTTGTAGTATTTCTAGCACTTTACGTTTTTCAATTCCTCCTAAGAAAAAAGCTTCGTTTACTGTATTAATTCCCCACGATCGTAAAGAGTTAATTACTCGTTTATGAGCTGGTGCATTACGTGCTGTAACGATGGAGATTCTCAATCTACTTTTATAATCGGCATATTGTGTTTGATATTTTAGTTCTTCTTTTTGTAAAGTGGATAACTCTTTGAGAAGTTTATGTAAAGGTCCTGCAATTGCAGGTTGGTCCGCTAGATTTTTCTCATTTTCAATAAATGCCCCCAATCCATTTTCTTTATAAATTTGTTCTGATGAATCATCTGCAATAACTCCATCAAAGTCGAAAGCAATACGTAACTCTTCATCATGAGCGACATCAAATATATGCCCTTTTAATATTAAACCGGCAGGATATCCTGCAAGGATTGCTTGATTAACATCAGTTTCATTCGCCGAAAGGAATAAGCTAATATTTAAAGCATTGATATATTTATGTGGTGTGCGCCCTTGTAAAAAGATAGCTCTTTTAATATTTAATCCATAATGTTCTATGGAATTCATCACACGTAAACCTGTATTGGGATCGTTACGTGAAAGTAGAATGACTTCAACGAATGGCTTATCTTTGGGGAAAATACTATTTAAACCAAGAAGCCGTTGAATAAACGGAAAAGCTACACCTTGATCTAATAGGGTATTCTCATGTTCACGTTGGTATTCACGATAGGCAAGTTCCCCTTGAGTTCTAAAAACCGTATCTGATTCCTCTAAATTGAATAAAGCACTAGAGGCTAAACCAATAACAAGTTTTTGTTCTAAATCATACCCACTCATAGTTTTTACTTTTCCTCTTTATTATCTTTGCACCATATCAAGATGCAATAGGCTAAATCTTCTTTTTTATATCTATTATCATCGTGACCATCGTCTCTATCAGGAGACAGTTGATTGCGGATATCTATACTAGCTACAGACTTACCAGGGAATCCTGTAAAGATATGATGTGATAAAGTGTTATTATAAATATAATCACCTATAAATGTTGATGAGATAAATAGAAAAATCCAAGTTATTAATAGTAATCTTGCTGTTTTTATAGGAATTTTACTGACTGATGGTTTGGTAAGAATGCGATCATTTATATTAGAAAAAGGATTATAAGTCGTTAATGTACTACGAGATAGAAAGTATTCAGTATCATATTTTTCTTCTATGAAAAGACGTGTTTTTAATTTCTTAAAATATTTAGAATAAAGAGTATGTTGTATATCTACAGTATCCTTATTAAACAGTTGATGAAAATGTATTTTTTTAACATTTTCATAGAAATTTTTAAGATTTTTTTCACATAGGTCTACTTCTGACTCCCAATAATCCTGCCAAAATTTAGCTCCAGCAGCGATCTGCATTTGAAAAAAAGAAATAAATATACCTACAAAGCAAACAGCTGTATGTATAAAAGGGACCGTATTGTTTGAATAAATAATACAGGCAATTAGAACGCCTTGAAAAATCATAAAGAAATTGTTTCGTTGGACTAATTGTGTTATTTCAAAGTTACGAGTTTTGACAGCTATATAATAAAGTTTTTTTAAACGTTCCTCATGCTCTTCTTGTTTTTCTACTTCTTGTTTGTTGTCGTTTGATTTGGTTTGGATAGTAACTAGAGCTTTTCCCTTTCTAATAAAAGTAGAACTAATATGCGAGATAATATCAATTTTTTTCATTTAAATAATAAAGGGCTGAATAATCAGCCCTTTATACTACATCTTAGATCAAACTATCAACACATTAAAGCGCGGCAATCTGCTCCATATTCGCTTTAATTTTCGCTAATTGATCAGCAAATTCAGCAAGTTTTACTTTCTCGCCTTCAACTACCGCAGCAGGTGCTTTCGCCACAAAACCTTCATTGCCAAGTTTAGAGGCAATTTGGTCATGTTGCTTTTGCACTTTGTCGAAGTCTTTTTGCAGACGACCAAGTTCTGCTTTCGGGTCAATCAAACCTTTCATTGGAACAAATACAGACACATGACCAACGACAGAAGATGAAGACAATGGTGGTTGCTCACCATCAGCCAAGAAAGTAATGCTTTCAACTTTCGCCAATGCTTTAAACAAAGGTTCAATACGAGTGATCTGTGCTTTTTCAGCTTCAGTCGTGTTCTGTAAAAGAACAGGCAATAAACGTGCATTACCTAAGCCCATTTCACCACGAATATTACGTACAGCACCAATCAAACCTTGAAGCCATTGCATATCTGCTTCAGCTTGTTCATTTACACGCTCAGGGTTGGCAACAGGGTACTGCGCAAGCATGATGGTTTCAGCAGTAATGCCAAGTTTAGGCGCAAGCGTTTGCCAAATTTCTTCAGTCAAATACGGCATGATTGGATGAGCAAGACGTAAAGATGCTTCCATTACCGCAAGCAGAACACGACGAACTTCTGCTTTACGTTCAGTTGAAACATTTTCATCATTTAGAACAGGCTTAGTTAGCTCAACATACCAGTCACAGTATTCATTCCAAATGAACTCATAAATTGCTTGTGCGGCTAAATCTAAACGATACGTTGCAAATGCTTGTTGCACCGCAGCTTCCGCTTTTTGTAAACGGCTCACAATCCATTGTTCAGGCAATTCCCAAAGGTCTTGATGTTCTGTTTGACCAATCACTTGCTCTTCACAGTTCATCATCACGAAACGCGTCGCATTCCAAATTTTGTTGGCAAAGTTACGGTAACCTTCAACACGCTTCATGTCGAACTTGATGTCACGACCTGTGTTGGCAAGTGCACAGAAAGTGAAACGAACAGCGTCTGTACCGTAAGCTTGAATACCTTCTGGGAATTCTTTACGAGTAGACTTCTCAATCTTCGCTGCTTGTTTCGGATTCATCAAACCTGTAGTACGTTTTTGTACCAAAGTTTCAAGGTCAACCCCATCAATCAAATCTAATGGGTCAAGAACGTTGCCCTTAGATTTAGACATTTTCTGACCTTCGCCATCACGGACTAAACCATGTACATACACCGTTTTAAACGGAACTTGAGGCGTACCATCGGCATTCTTCATGAAATGCATGGTCATCATAATCATTCGGGCAACCCAGAAGAAAATGATGTCAAAACCAGTGACAAGAACGTCAGTTGGGTGGAAAGTATTTAAGAAATAGTTTTCCGCATCCTTCTTCGCATCACCAGTCCAACCTAAAGTTGAGAATGTCCAAAGACCCGATGAGAACCATGTATCAAGTACATCTTCATCTTGATCCAGTTGAACATCAGCAGGGATGCCATTCTTTTCACGGACTTCTTCTTCAGAACGACCTACATAAATGTTGCCATCTACGTCATACCATGCAGGGATACGGTGACCCCACCACAATTGACGAGAGATACACCAGTCTTGAATGTTGTTCATCCATGCCATGTACATATTGCTGTATTGCTCAGGCACAAATTTAATGTCGCCATCTTTAACAGCTTTAATTGCAGGCTCAGCAAGTGGCGCAATTTTCACATACCATTGGTCTGTTAAAAGTGGCTCAACAATTACGCCTGAACGGTCACCACGAGGTGGTTTAAGCGTATACGGTTGAATTTGATCTAACCAACCTTCAGCTTCCGCTTGTTCAACCAATTTTTTACGTGCAACAAAACGCTCAAGACCCACATATTCAGTAGGCGCTGTGATGGTTTTAGAAATTTGTTCGCCTGCTTTGGCAATGAACTCAAACTCAGCCAAAATTTCAGCATTTTTATTGAAAATGTTGATAATTGGGAGTTCGTTACGTTTACCCACTTCATAGTCATTGAAGTCATGTGCAGGGGTGATTTTTACACAGCCTGTACCGAATTCTTTATCAACATATTCATCTTTAATGATCGCAACTGCACGACCTGTAATTGGCAAAATAATATTTTTGCCAACAAGATCCGTATAACGCTCATCATCCAATGCGACTGCAACAGCGGTATCACCGAGTAATGTTTCAGGACGAGTTGTTGCTACAACGATGTAATCTTTACCATCATGTGTACGAACAGTTTTATCTTCAAAGAAATATTTAAAGTGCCAAAGTGAGCCTTGTTCTTCTTTATCTGACTCAACCTCTAAGTCAGACAGGGCAGTTTGTAATTTTGGATCCCAGTTAACGAGGCGTTTACCACGGTAGATTAAGCCATCTTCGTGTAATTTAACGAAAACTTCTTTTACAGCATTCGATAAACCTTCATCCATCGTAAAGCGTTCGCGAGACCAATCTACAGATGAACCTAAACGACGAATTTGGTTAGTAATATTTCCGCCAGATTGTTCCTTCCATTCCCATACTTTTTCGATGAACTTTTCACGACCTAAGTCATGACGGCTGACACCTTGCGCACCCAACTGACGCTCTACAACCATTTGCGTTGCAATACCCGCGTGATCTGTACCCGGTTGCCATAAAGTATTTTTACCTGACATGCGGTTATAACGCGTAAGGGCATCCATAATGGCATTGTTAAAGCCATGACCCATGTGCAAGTTACCTGTGACGTTTGGTGGTGGAATCATGATACAAAATGATTCGCCTTTTTCAGACGGTTTGAAGTAGCCACGCTCTTCCCAAGTTTGGTACCATTTTTTTTCGATCTCAGTTGGATCGTAAGTCGTAGAGATGTTTTGCGCTGAATCAGTCATAGCTCGAAAATTTTTAAATAGAATAAAAAATTAGATCCATTGTAGCAAAAAAATTCCATCTTTGTTGCTTCCTGTACATGCTGAAATACTGTGTTTTTGAGACTATTCTGTTGAATGCAATGAATAAAACAAGCATGAAGAATGATTATTCATGTCAATTGTTTTAGGTAGGGCAAATAAATAGCTTTTGTGAATGTAATTGTTTTAGAAAAAATAGTCAGCTTTACAAATATATAGAAATAACTATTTGATTAAAAAAATAAAACATAGAAAATAATATTTGAAATGGACGGTACTTAAAGACAATGTTGTTACACATTCGCTTTGTTAAGATGCATGGACTGCCCCAATAATGAAAATAATGGAAGTATAAAATGAGTTATAGAGTTGAATTATTAATCAAGCAACAGACCTATCAACAATTGGTCAATATTAGCCAACATCTTAACAAAGGTGAAAAAAAGGATGTTGCAAAAGAATTGGGGCAAGCATTTACGGACATGTCATGTCAGGTACTTGATCAGCTTTTTGGTACACTTATTGAAGAACAGCGTGCAAACTCACAACTCAGTGCCGAGGGTAAAAAGAGCTTAAAAGAGGCTGAGCAGATTTTTAATCAAATTGAAAGCGCAATGAAAAAGTACATGCCTTGGTCTATTTCTTTATTTAGTAATGAGCGTCTAAAACCAGTTGCTAATCATATTTTGAAAAAATTTGATGCTTCAGAAAATGCTGAAGTGGTAATGCATTATCAACTAGATAAGCATTTGGGTGAAAACTCATTTAACGATTTACAAAAACTTCAGCAGGGCGATGTACAAAATTTGCGAGGCACGCTGAAAAATTTGATTCAGGTGATAGATTTGGGGGTTTCAGAATTTATTCGCGATCCTAAAACTTTGTTGAAATTTAATTTTGTGGTCGATAAAACCTTAAATGGTGTCATTAGTATGGTAACAAGTACAGGTTATAAACGCCTTGAAAAGGTGGCTGATGATTATGAAAAATCGAGTAGTAATGATGAAAAATTAAAACATTATGGTCATCATTTTTCAAAATTTGTACTTGAAGTTTAAATGAACTGATTCAATTCTTTAAAACTATTTTTATGTGAACTATTTTTCATAGATCGCATTTTTATGGCATAGTCGTGAGTAAAATAATGTCATTCAAAAAAATGAGGGATTGCTATGGAAAACGTACAAGGAAAAGTAGTGTGGATTACAGGTGCATCTTCAGGTTTAGGAAAAGCATTGACAACAACACTAGCATCGCAGGGAGCGCAAATTGTGTTGAGCGCAAGACGCTTTGAAGAGTTGGAAAATGTGCGTGTAAGTTTGCCAAACTCAGATCAGCATATTTCTATTGCAATGGATATTATCAATGAAGCTCAAGTACGTGATGCATATGCACAAGTATTGAAAGAAAAAGGACGTATTGATTGGCTGATTAATAATGCAGGTTTAAGCCAACGTGCCTTGATTGCTGAAACAAGTATGCAAACTGAACGTGCGATTATGGAAGTCGACTACTTTTCACAAGTGTTTCTGACTAAGTTGGTTTTGCCTACATTTTTATCGCAAAAATCGGGACGTATTGTCTATGTATCGAGTGTGGCAGGCTTATTAGGGACACAGTATCGTGCATCTTATTCGGCAGCAAAAGCCGCTATTCATATGTGGGCAAACAGTTTACGTGCTGAAGTTGCACAAGATGGCATTGGCGTTTCTGTGTTATTTCCAGGGTTTGTACAGACCAATGTGTCGATCAATGCTTTAAACGGCGAAGGTAAAGCGCAAGGTTATGATAATGAAGCCACTGCAAATGGTTTAACCGCGGAAGAGTTTTCTGATCAAGCGGTCAAAGCGTTATTAAAAGGTGAAGAATATATAGTGATTGGTGGACGTAAAGAGAAACTTGGCGTATTTGTTTCACGTATTTCACCGTCAATATTGTATAAAATGATTCGTAAAATGAAAGTGAAGTAATTGTGCATATTCGTAAGAAAGCAGTATTTAATTGGAGTGGTGGTAAAGATTCAGCTTTAGCACTCTCTAAAGTGTTACAAGAGAACCAGTTTGAAGTTGTTGCCTTATTAACAACAGTCAATGAAGAAACAAAGCTCTCTTCAATGCATGCGATTCCTCATACACTTATGATAAAACAAGCTGAGAGTATTGGTATTCCACTTTATCCCGTATTTTTGCCTAAAAATCTTGAGATTTATGAGCTAAGAATGTTAAATGCGGCAAAACACTTTAAGGCACAAGGTGTGCAACATTTTATTTTTGGTGATATTTATTTAACAGATGTGCGTAAATATAGAGAAGATAGATTACATCCATTGGGAATAGAAGTGGTTGAACCATTGTGGAATCCCAACTCGACTGAAGTGATGCAAGACTTTTTAGCTTCGGGAATAAAAACAAAAATTATCGTCACTGATGCCAGTAAACTCGATGGAACTTTTCTTGGAAAGGACATTAATTCGGTAAGCATTGACTTAATGCCAAACGATGTCGATATTTGTGGTGAAAATGGCGAATATCATACGTTTGCATATGACGGCGAGTTATTTAGCCATCCCGTAGATTTTAACATTATTGAAACACGTAAAATGATGTATGAATTTAAATTAGCCGATGGCGAAGAAAAAACCTATCACTATTGGCAAGCTATTTTTGAATAAGCAGTTTTTCTGTCCTGTCATTTGAAATGGTCAGGACAGTAATTATCATCATAAGTGATGTAGAATAAATTAATAATATCAATTTTTAAATTTATTTTATTGATAGCGATGATTTAATTTTTTAATGTTTTTTATTGACGTAATTTAATAACAATTCAGCATTTTCACCTCTTAACTGCCATGACATACAGCGAACCCCACCGCCCATATAGCAAACATGATTAGATTGAACTGGAATAACTTTTCTTTTAGTGATTGCTCGAATTTGTTGTAATGCAACAGAATCTTCTTTGATACCAAATTGTGGGAAATATATGTGCTCAGGCGTTACTAACATATTGGTATATAAACCACATGCAGATCCGAATTTTTTATCATAGATTTGGCTTCCATCATAAGGGGTTATTATTTCATGAATTTTAATATTTGGAATACCACGTATTAAATCTGCTTTTAATTTTTTTGTATAATCAGGATCTTCAGGATAAGTGTTCATCACTAAGGTAGTCTGATCTACGAAACTGACGACACCATCAGCATGTTCTAAGCCACCTTGTTCATCCGCATCAATAAATGCAATATGTTTAGCATTGGTCAAAGCGATTAATTTTTCACGTGCTACTTTTTCAGATAGACGATTATCCGATAAAAATTTAGTACTAATGACAACATTACCAAAACCATCTTCAACCCAATTTCCGCCATCATTGAGTAGTTGGGTCTGTATAAATTTTAAACCTGCTTTTTGGCTATAAAGTTTAAAGTCAGATTGAACATCATCAGAAATAGCTTGGGCTTTTTTAGTTCCACCTTGTCCAGCCGCTGTATAACGAAAAAGGGTCGGTTGATCTGGATTTGCACTACTAAAGTCACGCATCCAAATATCTTGCATAGGTGCAATCACAACATGATTTTGACCTATTGCTTTGACATAATCTGGGTAAAGATATTTGTCTGTTAATATAAGGACTTTATCTCCATTTTTAATAATTTGTTTTGCATAATTAATATGGAAGTCAAAAATATCATCAACCATTTTTGCATAATACGTATCCTCACTCTGAGGCGATGCCAATACAATTACTTCAGCTTTCGCTGTTAAAGAAATCATCGGTATTATAGCCATGCTCATTGTTAAAAATAAGTTTTTCATTTTTTGACCAACATAATATATTGCCCTTTTTATACTCAATATAGATGAGTCATTAGGAGAGAAACAAGGTATATATGTTTATTCGTTCATATGCTTGTTAATAAAAATAATCAGGCATTAATGAAAATCCATTGTATTTTTAATACTTAATCGCTGTTCCATAAGCAAAAACTTCAACCATACCACCTTCCATTCCCAACTCAGTCGTGCTTAAACGTAGCCCCATAATTTGATTTGCTCCAACATCTACAGCTTTTTGTTTTAAGCGAACAATTGCTTCACGCCGTGCACGATCTACAACTGATTCATAAGTTGTTAGGCGTCCACCAAAGAAATTTTGAATTTGTGCAATTACATATTTAAAATAATCGTTAGAAATAACAACATTACTTTCAATGAGTTGTCCTGAATTTTGAGAGGTTTGGAATTTATTGGTATCCATTTTAATATGTGCCAATTTTTTCTCTTTTTCTTCAAGCTCTCTCAAATGTTTCTGTTCAACATGTCGTCCGACTAACCATCCAATACTAAATAAAAGGACAAAGAGGACGATCTTAAAAATCAATCCTTCCATAACTTATCCTTGAGTTGGAAATGGATTAGGCAGCGAAGAAGCACTAATAGTTCGATTCGGTTGAACAATGACAGCCGTACCATAAACAAAAAGTTCAGAAGCACCTTGAGCAATATTTGATGTTGAAAAGCGAATACCAACAATTGCATTTGCACCCATCTGTTGTGCTTTTTGAATCATACGATCCATGGCTTCTTGGCGTGATTCTTCTAAAAGCTCGGTATAGCCTTTGAGTTCACCACCGACAATATTTTTAAGGCTTGCCATAAAATCTCGACCGACATGTTTACTACGGACAGTACTGCCATAAACGACATCAATTTGTTGAATAATGTCATGACCAGGAACACTTTCTAAATTACTTAGTTGCATACGATTTTTAACATGATGTGCTTAGTTTTAAGATAATCAAAATAAGGCTAAATTGCAATTTCAGGTGTATCTGAGAAAGTGAGTCATATTTTGAAGTTTTTCTATTTTTCTTTTAGACAGACATTATTTGATTAGGAGAGTGAAAGGTAATAAAAATGCCCACCGAAGTGAGCATTTTAAAAACTTAGAACTTATTGTTCAGTTTTACTTTGAGTCTTCAATCCAGCACTAGAGGGTTGCTGAATAACTTGGTCAGAACTATTGGCTTTTACACCGCCACCAAGCGTTTTATACAATTCAACTTGGTTATTCAAATTGGCTTGTTCAAGCAATAATAAGCCTTGTTCAGCTGCATAAGAAGAACGCTGAGCATCCAATACAGTTAAGAAGCTATCAATACCAGCACGGAAACGGGCATTTGAAAGTTTATACGTTGTATTTGTTGCATCAACAAGACGTCTTTGCGCAGATAAACGATCACCAATATTTTGGCGAACGGCTAGGGCATCATTGACTTCACGGAAAGCAGATTGAATAGATTTTTCATAATCAGATAACGCAATTTGTTGGTCTGTTTCTGAAATTTTTACATTCGCTTTACGTGTGCCCCAATCCCAAAGCGGAATATCAATACTTGGGCCTACAGACCAAACAAAACCACCTGATTTAAACAAATCGCTCAAATCGGTCGATGCGTAACCTGCAGAACCTGTCAAGCTAATGGTTGGGAACATACGTGCTTTAGCAGCACCAATGTTTGCACCCGCAGCAGACAGTTGATATTCGGCAGATTTAACATCTGGACGGTTATTCAACAAATCACTTGGTAGACCTGATGTAAATGTCGAAGCACTAGCAATTTTAGTCACGCGCTGCGCAGGGAGTAAGTTTGTCGGAATTTGCTGACCCACAAGCAAGTTCAGTAAATTTTGAGCTTGTGCAATTTGAGTCTTATAGTTCGCAACATCATTACGTGCAGTTTCAACAGAAATTTGTGCCTGACGAACAGGAACTTCACTGTCAATACCGACATCAAAACGTTTTTTGTTCAGATTGTAAGATTCTAACTGTGCTTTTAATGTTTGATCAGCCAACTTAAGCTGAGCATTGGCAAATGAGTAATTCAACCATGCTTGAGCTACTTGACCGACTAATGCAATTTGCGTTGCATCACGAGCACTAGACGTTGCCAAATAGTTATCTAAAGCATTGTCTTTTAGGCTACGAACACGCCCCCAAAAGTCGAGCTCATAAGCGGTTACACCCAAACCAACATTGTAAGTGGTCATTGGCTTGCTGTTCAGAGTGTCTTGACGTAGCACACCACCACTTGCACCAATGGTTGGCAATTGGTTGTTTTCAGAAATTTGGTATTGCTGCTGAGCACGTTGAATATTCAGTGTTGCAGTACGCAAATCACGGTTATTGGCAAGTGCAAGATCAAGCGTCTGAATCAGGCGAGGATCAGAGAAAAAATCTTTGTAGCCTTGTTCAGCGATTGATGGACCAGAAGATGCATTTGTTAAAAAGCCTTCTGGAATACTTGCTTGAGCTACGGGTTCTGGACCACGCATGCTTTGACATGCAGTCAAAGCAAGCGCAAGTGCAGATACCGCAATGCTACGACCTGAAATAGACCATACTTGTTGCATCACGATTTATGCTCCTGAATATTTTGATTTTTAGGTTTATATTTAAAGATACTACGAATCCATACGAAGAAGACTGGAATAAAGAAGATCCCGAGGAATGTTGAGCTGATTACACCACCCAATACACCGAAACCGACAGAGTGCTGACTTCCTGCACCTGCACCCGTCGCAAGCGCGAGTGGAAGTACACCGAAACCAAATGCCAATGTGGTCATGATGATTGGACGTAAACGCATTTTCGCTGCGTGTAAAGTTGCTTCAAACAAATCTTCGCCTTTTTCTTGCAGTTCTTTGGCAAACTCTACAATCAAAATCGCATTTTTCGCAGACAAACCGATGACTGCCACGATTGCGACTTGGAAGTAGATGTTAAAGGATAGGTTAGGATCACCTTTGATCACCATACCAAGCCAAGTTAATGCAAATGCACCAACAATACCTAGAGGTACAACCAAAAGAACAGAGAATGGAATCGACCAACTCTCATAGAGTGCTGCAAGACATAAGAAGACAATGAGTAGAGAAAGAATTAATAAAGGTAAAGTTTGATTACCTGAATCGCGTTCTTCTAAAGATAAACCTGTCCACTCGTAGTCAAAGCCTGTTAAGCCCATAGATGGAAGTTTGGCAATGATTTCTTCCATTGCTAACATCGCATCACCCGAACTTGTACCTGGTGCAGGTGTACCTTGAATGTTAACAGAAGAAACACCGTTATAGCGCTCTAAACGAGGTGAACCATAAGTCCATTGACCTGATGCAAAGGAAGAGAATGGAACCATCTCACCTTTGTTATTACGAACGTACCACTTGTTTAGATCTTCAGGCATCATACGCGCGTTGGCTTCACCTTGAACATAAACTCGTTTTACACGACCACGGTCAACGAAGTCATTAATGTATGAACCACCCCAAGCCATACTCATCGTCGAGTTGATTTCAGCAATACTCACACCCATTGCACCAGCTTGAGCTTGGTCAATATAGATTTGGTATTGAGGCGTATCTTCTTGACCATTTGGACGTACACCTGCAAGACGTTTGTCTTGAGATGCCATACCTAAAATTGCATTACGTGCAGCAAGTAGTTTGTCATGACCCTGACCCGCTGGATCTTTCAACTGTAAGTTGAAACCAGCAGTTACACCAAGTTCAGGCATTGCTGGTAGTTGTAATGGCATGATGTACGATGCATCTTTGACGATCATATTCAGTGCCATACCACGTTGAATCAGCGCACCAATTTGTTGTTCAGGCGCAGTACGTTCTTCCCAATCTTTTAATTTAATGAAAGCAAGTCCGGCATTTTGACCGACACCTGTAAATGAGAAGCCTGAAACACTAAATACCGATTCAACAGTTTTACTTTCTTTATTCAAGAAGAAATCGGTCATGGTATCAATCGTTTTACCAGTGCGATCTAATGTTGCATTTGGTGGTAATTGAACAAGTGTCATTACCACGCCTTGATCTTCTTCCGGTAAGAACGAAGAAGGCAACATTTTGAATAAAACAACTAAACCGCCAATCACTGCCGCATAAACAATACCCGAAAGGATTTTGTTATGCACCATGAAGTCTACACCGCCTTTATATTTTTCGGCAGTACGATCAAATACATTGTTAAATCCACGGAAGAAGCGGGCAACAATATTGTTACTCGGTTTTGCTTCAGGATCATGCTGTTTAAGAATGGTCGCACATAGGGCAGGGGTGAAGGTTAATGCGACAATCAACGATAGAATCATTGCCGTTACAAGCGTAATAGAGAACTGACGGTAAATAACACCTGTGGTTCCACTAAAGAATGCCATCGGTACGAATACCGCTGTCAATACGCTTGTAATACCAACCAATGCACCTGAAATCTGTTGCATTGAAATTTCAGTGGCTGTAAGCGGATCAAGATGATCTTCTTGCATGACCCGCTCAACGTTCTCAACAACAACAATCGCATCATCGACGAGTAGACCAATGGCTAGAACCATGGCAAACATTGTCAAAGTATTGATTGAGAAGCCGAAAAGATTAATTACAGCAAATGTACCGAGTACAACAACTGGAACAGCCATGGTTGGAATGATGGTTGCACGCCAGTTCTGTAAGAACAAAAACATCACGAAGAATACAAGAATAATAGCTTCTACGAGTGTATGTACTACAGATTCAATCGAAAGTTTAATAAATGGCGTTGTATCAAATGCCAATTTATCAGACATACCTGTTGGATAGTTTTTACGTAATTCAACCAAACGTGCTTCAACAGCTTTGGCTGTATCAAGCGCATTTGCACCTGTTGCAAGTTTAATTGCTACACCACCTGCTGGCTTACCATTGAACTTTGAATCGAACTGATAGTTTTCAGAACCTAATTCAACACGAGCAACATCACCAATACGAACCTGAGCACCTGATGTGGTGTTTTTGAGGAAAATATTTTTGAATTGTTCAGGTGTTGTCAGCATACTCTGTGCATTGACGGTCGCATTAAGCATTTGACCTTCAATTGCTGGAGCACCACCCAATTGACCTACTGCAACTTGTGAGTTTTGCGCACGAATTGCTGCTGCAACATCACTTGGTGTTATATTGAGGCTAGTCATTTTGGCAGGGTCTAGCCAAATACGCATTGCATAAGAACCACCAAATACTTGTACTTCACCCACACCTGCCACACGGCTGAGGGGCTCAGAAATATTTGAGTTTACGTAGTCCTTAATGTCGGCTGCAGATAAGCTTTCATCTGGAGAATAAAATGCAATAACCTGTAGGAAGCTTGCGCCCGATTTAGTTACTTTTACCCCCTGACGTTGAACATCTTCAGGTAAAAGAGCTGTTGCAGATTGAAGTTTATTCTGTACTTGAACCTGTGCAATATCAGGGTCAATACCTTGATTAAAGTTCAACTCAATCGAGGCTTGACCGTTACCTGCACTGTTAGATGAGATATAACGTAAACCATCCAAACCATTCATTTGTTGTTCAATAATCTGTGTCACTGTATTTTCAACAGTTGCAGCAGAAGCACCAGGGTATGTTGCAGAAATTGTAACAGTCGGCGAAGCAATGGTTGGATACTGTGCAATTGGCATTTTTGTGAGCGTGAGTATACCCGCTAACATAATGACCAATGCGATCACCCATGCAAAGATGGGGCGATGAATAAAAAATTGAGCCATTAAGTCTACCCCTTATGTATTTGAAGTAGCTTTTTGCTGCTGAGCAGGTTGAGTTGCTGACGCACCTTCTTTTGCAGCTGCAGGCGCTTGCGTTGCATCAGGTTTAGCTTGGTAAGGTTTAGCAACAACAGGCTGTTCAGGTTTTACTTTCGCAATACCATCAACAATAACTTTATCACCTGTTTGTAGACCTTGTGTCACAATCCAATTTTGACCTTGTGCACCAGTTGTTGTGATTGGACGCGCTTCAACCTGACCTTTAGCATTAACTAACATCGCCATTGCTTGACCTGTTGGCGTACGTGTAATGGCAGCCTGTGGAATGAGGTAAGCATTTGGAATCACACCCTGAACAATTTGTGCATTGGCAAACATACCTGGCAACAACAAATGATTTGGGTTTGAGAAGACAGCACGTAGCATTATAGAGCCTGTTTCAGGGTTTACACTTGCATCTGAAAATGCCAAGTTGCCTTCAACAGCGTAGAAACTACCATCTTCAAGTTTTAGGCGAACTTTGGTGTTGTTACTACGGTCGATACTACCTTGACTCAATTGTTGACGTAAACGTAGCAATTCAGCACTTGATTGGCTAATGTCGACATAGATTGGATCAAGCTGTTGAATTGTCACCAAAGCATTGGCTTGATTTGCTGTAACCAACGCACCAGCAGTCACCGAAGAACGACCTGATTGACCTGAAATAGGTGAGCGAACAGTTGAATAACCTAGATCAATTTGTGCATTTTTCACAGCAGCATTCGATGCTGCAATGTCAGCTTCCGCTAATTTGATTTGTGCAACTAAGTCATCATATTCCTGTTTAGATACGGCATTGATGCCGACCAATTGGCGGTAACGATTAGCTTTAATTTGCAGTGCATTTAAGTTGGCTTGTTGGCGAACTAAAGAAGCTTTGGCACTTTCAAGATTGGCACGGTTAATACTTGAGTCAACTTCGTATAAAGGCTGACCTTCATGTACAAAGCTACCCTCTGTAAACAAACGTTTTAAGATAACACCGCTTGTTTGTGGGCGTACTTCAGAAATTTGATATGCTGAAGTACGGCCTGATAATTCAACCGACTGTTCAACACTTTGTGGTTGAGCAACAATGACACCAACCTCTGTCGGCGGCATTTTTTGGGCAGCAGCAGCTTGCTCTGCTTCTTTAGGATCTTTGCTGCAACCGACAAGTGCAATACTTGTTGCTAAAGCACAAGCAGTCAGGGCTGGTGCCCAAAGCTTTGCCGACATCATTATTTCACCTCATTAGGATTTTTTATCTAAAATAATTTGTTTCTTTTCAATGCGTAATGAGAGAGTACAAACCACACAAAGGTTGTCCATATCAATCCAATTCCCCATCCAGCCAAAACATCTGTTGGATAATGTGCTGCAAGATAAATTCTCGATAGCCCCATACAAACCAACCAGAAACAAGCGAGCATAATGAACAATTTAGCTTGTTTATGTCTACGGAAAATAAACATAACACTACAGCCTAAAACAGCAGCATAAATGCTGTGTGCGCTTGGAAATGAAGCACCGTAAGTCTCAACCATCCGATAAACTTCATCGGGGCGGGGACGGTCAATTGCATATTTGAGCAACCAACCTAGCGCAGCACTCCCAGTAATGCTCAATAATACGAACCAAATTTCCGTATACTTTTTACTTTTACTTAGGATGAGACATCCTATTCCGCTGATGATCAGTGTCGATGGTAATCCACCCAATACAGACATAACGACCGTAATTGCATTGAGATATGCATTACGGTGCGAAGCTATCCATACGATGGTTGATGTATCGAATTGATGTATAAGGGGAATATGTAGTCCTATGCAGCTTATACTTAAACCAATACAGCCTAAAATCAAAAGTAAAAAAGGCATAAATTGACCTGTTTAGTTTATAAAATATCACAAGCCAGATCAGATTTCATTGCAAAGTGTACTAGCCAGTACACTTTTTTTCAAGTCAGACTAAACGGAAGATTTATATTAAAATCTTTTTATGTGCGATGTAAGAAAATGCACAAAATCATAACAAAATGTCTAATGTTTTGGCGGACTGTTTGTATTTGTGGTGTTTTGAATATCAATTGGTTGTGCTGGCGGCCAAAAAAAATCAATTGGGCGAGTCGTAAAGTGGGTAAAAACAAGCTTGGCTAAAGGCTTCCACTGTTCAAAACGTACCTGACGTGCACGTAAGGCGACAATAATGGTTAAAGTGAAGCTGACAAATAAGTTAGTCAGTCCAATGAGTAAAACACCTAGGAAGGAAACAATAATTAAACCCATTTCAGGTGTCCCATTAATGCTCATTAAACCTTGTATAAAGTTGGCTGAAGCAAAAGCAATATGACGAATATCTAAAGGTAAACCTAAAATAAAGCCAACCGTTCCCATACTGCCAAGCATGATGCCGAAGATGAAATTTCCTGCCAATGCCCCTAAATTTCGTTCAATATAATTCGAAAATGTATCGAGTTTTGCTTGTCCAAGCTGTTTTTTAAGAAAAGGGTGTGCTTTTAAACGAGGGCCAACTTTTCTATAAACAGCCATATTGTCAAAATAGCCTGCCAATAAGCCCGATAAAAATAAACACACTCCAGCAATAGCTGCATGTGGAATGGCAAGTGAGGTAAATGGATTTAGGCTATGTAAAAGTGTAGTGGCTTTAGTATGAGTCAAAAGTGGCTCTTGTAAACCTATTTGCCATAGCCATGTAATGAGTGCGGCTGTAGGAATGGCAATGGAAATATTACCTAAAATTGCAATAAATTGGGTACGTATAATACTGATAATTAAGGCGGCGAGCTCTGCAATCTGTGCAGTTTTAGAGCCTTTGCTACGCTGAACGGTTGATGCAAGTGCAGCAGCCGTCATAGCAGGTTGTTTAGTCGCAACTGTAAAATGTAAGACATGAATAAGTATAAAGCCCAATGCATAATTCATGCTATATAAAAAAGCATGTAAAAATGGGGCAAGGACGAGTCGGGCAGTTAAAATCTTTAGTGTTGCCATTATGGCAATAATGGCACCTGCACCCGCCGCAGCTTTGTACATGCCAAAGAAGCCTTTTTTGTCAGTACTTACATAATGCTCGCCTGTTTTACTTGCATTTTCAGTGACCTGTAGTGCAATCAGTTCACTATTAGTACGCATGAGTTCGCGAACACTGGTTTCGGTGTAATGAGCATGTACCACATGAGTGAGTAGCTCACCCATAGAGTCATAAAGCAAATCATCATCGTCAACCAACAAATTTAATAAAATTTCGACACGATCTAAGCATTGTTCAAGTAGTGCTAAAAGATAAGTTAGGCTTAGACTGACCCCAATGCGTTTGGTCGCACGTCGAATCTTAAGAACGACATCTCGGCATTGTTCAAGTATGACTAAGGCTTGGTCAGCATCGGATGGCACAAAAACAGCAATATCACCTATAGAGCGATATTGCTGTTTATAGGCTTCAATGAATTCAATAATTTCACGGTTTTGTACTAAAAAGGGTGACTCATATTCCGAAAGTTCAGGTTGTGCATTAATAAACTCTTGATATAAGCCAATACCACTAATGCGATAAGATAAGACCGTAATGGCTTTGATGAGTTCATTTTTAATGGTGGTTTTTTCGTTTGCAGAACCATAACCATTATTTAACAGTTTAAAAAATTCTCGCCAAAGTTCATCATCAATACGTTCAAGCCATTGTGGATCACTTGGTTGATGGAAAATTTTTCCAATTAAATCACGTAGATCGGTTTCATCTCTCAGTAAGGGAAGAATATGTGCGCCTAGACGTTGTCCAAACTGATTCCAAAAACCATCTAAAGATAAAATACCGCTGTCAGTATATAAACTGGTTTGTTTGTAATGATTGATCAGTCGAAGTAAATAACATTGTAGGTCAATTGCAGCAGAAGGTGTAATGAGTAAGGCTTGGATCAATGCCTTTAATTTTTGATGGATTTCTTCAGTATTGCTTACTTCTTGAGGTCGTATCCGATTGATGAATTCAATCAGGATATTGGGGTTCGGAGCAGCCAGAGGTGTGTTCTGCTGCTCTCGTATTTGTTGGAATAAGTCATGAAATTTTATATGCATAGGCAAATTAAAGCGTCTAAATTATTGAATACGATGTAAAGCAAGCTGCGCTAAATTGTAGAGGGCTTGACGATATTCACTTTCAGGAAGGCGATGTAATGCCTTTAAAGCAGCGTCGGTTTCTTCATGTGCACGTTGACGGCAGTAATCAAGAGCACCTGATTGATGCACAATTTGAATTACCTGTTCCAAATGTTCTGTACCACCTGTTGCAATGCTCTTGCGAACAATTTCGTGCTGTTCACCTGTAGTATTTTGTAGTGCTGAGATTAACGGTAAAGTCGGTTTACCTTCCATTAAATCATCACCAATATTTTTACCTAATGTTTCAGCATCAGAGGTGTAATCGAGAATATCATCAATGATTTGAAATGCATTACCAAAGTGACCTGCAAATAAACGCATCGGTTCACGGTAGTCAGGTTTTCCTGCAAGAATGGCTGCGCCTTCGGTTGCAAGTTCGAATAAACGTGATGTTTTACCGTGAATAATATCGAGATAAGTTTGTTCAGTAGTATCAGGTTGATGCTGTGCTTGAAGTTGAAGGACTTCGCCTTCAGCAATTTCACATGTTCCTGTAGAGAAGTCTTTGAGCAAGACCATATTGTCTAAATCGACTAAAAGGTCGAATGCGCGTGAAATCAGGAAATCACCAACCAAAACCGCAGTTTGGTTATTCCATGTTGCATTGGCTGTTGGACGACCACGACGTAAACCCGATTCATCAACCACATCATCATGTACCAATGTTGCGGTATGTAACATTTCAATGATTGCGGCAAGTTTGCGGTAAGGTTCCATTTGTATGTCGGTAGCACCACATGCCTTTGCTGCAAGTAGACACATAATCGGACGCATACGTTTACCACCTGCCTCAACAACATGTTTGCTGACTGCCATGACTAAAGCAACTTTTGAAGTAATCCCTTCATTAATAAACGTGTCCATCGCAGTGAAGTCAGTTGCTACAGGAGCGAGAATATCTTGCTTAAAGTCGATGGTCATGTGAACGGATTCCTCATGCAAATGCGTTGAATTTCAAGGCTAGTGTAACAATTTATCACGACTGAATGTTGCCTAAGCAATACAGTAATTGATCAAAACCATACAGCTTTGTACTTAATCTGTCCAAATTTGAATGATTTTTTGAAAGTGAGTCATTGCTATTATTTTCTGAACTACTTTATTGTCTACATAGTAGCGGATTGATTTGAAATTACCATTTCAATTTGAATAAACAGTAAAATGATCATAACTTACCTTTTAAAGGTGGATAGTTGTTTGATTTATATCATGAGTTAATGCTGACATTGAAGTGCAAAGACTAAAAATGAAATGTAGAGGGGTGGGATATCGGAAATATTAGACAAAATCACTTGTTGTTTAATAAATTATCACTTAAAATCTTCGCCTTTGTATAACCCCAGTGGCGTTCGTCTTAAGCTCGGTATCTTCCTTTATCGGCACGACGACACGGGAATGTTGGAGTACATTATGTACGCAGTAATCCAAAGCGGTGGTAAACAGCACCGTGTTGTTGAGGGTGAAACCCTTAAAGTAGAATTGTTGAAAGCTGAAACAGGCGCAACTATTACGTTTGATGACGTATTAATGCTTGTAAACGGTGACAGCATTCAAATTGGTGCTCCAGTTGTTGCTGGTGCTACCGTAACTGCTGAAGTAGTTAGCCATGGTCGTCACGACAAAATCCGCATCATCAAAATGCGTCGTCGTAAGCACTATCGTAAACAACAAGGTCACCGTCAATGGTTCACTGAGTTGAAAATTACAGCTATTTCAGGCTAATTACGAGGAGTAAATAGACATGGCAACTAAAAAAGCCGGTGGTTCGACACGTAACGGTCGTGACTCAAACCCAAAAATGTTAGGTGTTAAAATGTACGGTGGTCAATCTGTGACTGCTGGTAACATTATCGTTCGTCAACGTGGTACAGAATTCCACGCTGGTACAAACGTAGGTATGGGCCGTGACCATACTTTGTTTGCTACTGCAGACGGCGTAATTAAATTCGCAGTGAAAGGTCAGTTTGGCCGTCGCTACGTATCTGTTGAAGTGTAAGCTTTAATAGTAAAAAACCCGCTTTATTGCGGGTTTTTTTATGTCTGTTATAAAAAAGCTAAAATTTTAAATACAGTGATTTGTTCTTCATCATGATGGATAAATTTCAACAATTTATATAAAGAACAATACAAAAGTTCATTCATTCTCAATTCTTTAGCACTCAATCTAGTTTAAGATAAAACATCTGAAAAAATTGCGATTAAGCAAAACAAATCAATATAAGGTGAACCTATGAATATGCTTCGTAAAACGGTTGGTGCAGTAGTAATAAGTGCGGCTGTGTTTGCACCGATAATGAGTACCCATGTTTTTGCAGCAGGTGCTGCATCGGAGCAACAAGCGACAGCACAACTGATTAAACAACTGGGTGATATTAAAAGTTTAACTGCTAATTTTGAACAAACCACGAAAGCAACAGATGCCAGTAAAATAGCGCCTAAAAAAGGTTTAACCGCACAGCACATGAATCAAACATTCAAAGGTTTAATGAAGGTTGAGCGTCCAGGTAAATTCTATTGGCAAACAACATCGCCCGCGAAACAAACCATTGTAACCTCGGGGCGTACAGTATGGATTTATGATCCTGATTTACAACAAGCGGTTCGTCAAAGTCTAGATGAGCAAGTGGCAAATACACCTGCATTACTGTTATCTGGAAATACTAAGCAGATTATGAATGCATATAAAATTACCATGCCTGATGCTGCTAAAACTTATTACACGCTTTATCCTAAACAAAAAGATGGTGCATTTCAAAGTTTGACTATTAGTTTTGGCGCAAAAAATGCACCGACACTAATGATTTTAAAAGATTCTTTAGGGCAAACAACTACTATTCGTTTTAATGATGTTAAAGTTAATGCAACGATTCCAGCTTCAACTTTTAATTTTGTACCGCCTAAAGGTACAGATGTAATTGATCAATAATTTTCATTCAATCTATTGAAAGCAGTCTTTGGACTGCTTTTTTTTGATTGTTGTTTTATGGCTGATCGTATCTTATAGGTTGATATTTCGTGTTTAAAAATACAGAAATTATGAGTATGAATAACAATTAAAAATGTTTATTTAATGTTGGGAGCTTTATGATTAAAATAAGTCTGATTATGCTGTAAAAATATGGAAATGAACGTGAATTTTAAAATTGGTTTTGCTGTTTCTGCGTTGGTTTCTGCAATTGTACTGACAGCTTGTCAGGAAAAGCCAGAGCCACAGGCAGAACAGGTCACTGCGGCAGTTAAAACTGTAGCTTTAATTGAAGCTAAAATTGAACGTGTTGAATTACCAAAAAAGCAATTTTGTGATGAAGATGGTTGCACACAATATGATTTTCAGAATGTTAAAACCAATCTAGATTGGATTGATGCTTACTTTCTAGATCGTATGAAAAAAGATGTACCTATGGCTTTTTCAGTCGATGCGCATCAGACGCAGACAGCGAGTGATGTGGCTGTGACATCTCCTAAGGGGCTTAATCAAAATAGTATTTATGTACGTTTTATTTCACAGCAGTACAATTTGGCAACTTTTGTAATTCAATCTTATACTTATGTTGCTGGTTCGGCACATGGTATGCAGCACAATGAATTTGTGACCTTTGATTTAAATACACAAAAACGTTTAGCACTCACAGATATTTTAAAACCCAATGTGGAGGCTAAGGTTGCTGAGCAACTTTATGATGCTAATGCGAGTTGGTTAACGCAACATGACATCACACGTGACAAGTTGCAGTTGAGTGATAACTATTTTTATGGTGTAAATGGCATTGTTTTTGTTTACCCTTTATATGAGCTAGCACCTTATGCTGAAGGTATGCCAGAGCTACGTTTGCCTTATCAAATTGCAAAAGATTTGGTCAAAGCCGAATATTTACCTGCGTTGCCACAGATTAAGGCAGATCAACCTGTTAAGCAGGAAAATTAATTAAGGTGGTGTAAGGAAATTGAGTCTTGTGCATGATTGTTGTCTAAATATGCAATTCCAGGGCTGAAATATTCCTGTCACTGTATTTATCATGGTGAAAAGTTTACACTATGAACAGTTTTTTTCTAAATATTCAGATTGGCTATGATCGACCCGAAATTACTCAGAACTAATATTGAGGCTGTAAATTTAGCCTTAGCAAAACGTGGTGTTCAATTGGACACAGCGGAATGGGCTGCGCTTGAAGCACGCCGTAAAGACATACAATCCAAAACTGAAAACTTACAAGCAGAGCGAAATGCTGGTGCAAAACAGGTCGGTCAGATCAAAAAAGCTGGCGGTGATGCGTCTGAAATCATGGCACGTATGTCTGCCATTGGTGATGAAATCAAAGCCGCTGAAGTTGATTTAAATGAACTTCAAGCTGAACTTGATGCAAAATTGATGTCTATTCCAAACTTACCTGATGAATCTGTACCTGAAGGGAAAAGTGAAGAAGACAACGTTGAAATTTTAAAATGGGGCACGCCTCGTCAGTTCGATTTTGAAGTGAAAGATCATACTGACCTTGGTGAAATGATGGGTGGTTTGGAGTTTGAAACTGCGACCAAACTCACAGGAACTCGTTTTAGTGTTTTGAAAGGTCCATTGGCGCGCTTACAACGTGCAATTACCCAGTTTATGTTAAATACGCATACACTTGAGAATGGTTATACTGAAGCGTATGTACCGTATTTAGTGAATGCTGATTCTTTGCGTGGCACAGGGCAATTGCCTAAATTTGAAGAAGATTTATTCAAATTGCAAGGTGAAAAAGAATACTATTTGATACCGACTGCTGAAGTTCCTGTAACGAACTTTGTCCGTGACGAGATTATTGATCCTGAACGTTTACCACTCAAATATGCTGCACATACTCCGTGTTTCCGTAGTGAAGCGGGTTCGTATGGTCGTGATACACGTGGTTTGATTCGTCAACATCAGTTCGACAAAGTTGAAATGGTTCAGATTGTTAAACCTGAAGATTCGATGAATGCTTTAGAAGAATTGACAGGTCATGCTGAAGGTATTTTGCAAGCATTGGGTTTACCATACCGTAAAATTTTACTTTGCGGTGGAGATATGGGCTTCGGCGCATGCAAAACTTACGATTTAGAAGTTTGGGTGCCAAGCCAAGAAACGTATCGTGAAATTTCTTCATGTTCAAATATGTGGGATTTCCAAGCACGTCGTATGAAAGCACGCTATCGTGCAGACCAAAAGAAAACTGAGTTTATTCATACATTAAATGGTTCAGGTTTGGCTGTTGGTCGTACATTGCTTGCTGTGATGGAAAATTACCAACGTGCAGATGGTTCTATTGAGATTCCTGAAGTATTACGTCCATATATGGGCGGTGTAGCATTTATTGATTAATCGCTGAAATTATATTGTTATTTGAATAAGCCAAATTTTATATTTGGCTTATTTTTTTATGTAAAATAATGATGAATGAAATCAATCGTTAGGTAGGGTGAGGCATGGATGTATTAATTTATAATGAACTCGATACACAAAAAATAACGGGTTTAGATAAATTAATTGCTCACTTAAAAGCAGATGATTTTAAATCTGCCGATGTTAAAAAAATTCAAAATAATTTATATCGTGCCAAATTAAATCGCAGTGATCGCATTTTATTTTCGATTTATCAATATCAACAAAAAAACTATATTTTGCTTTTAGAGTATTTGAAAAAGCATGACTATCAAGGTTCACGTTTTTTAAATGCAAACATTGGTATTGATGAAGATGCTGTGCCTGTAGTGCAGTCTGCAGATGAGTTAACTATTGATGAACAGATGGTCTATATCAATCAGAATAATCCTCAGTTTGTATATTTAAATAAATTTATTTCTTTTGATGATGTGCAGCAGCAAATTTATCGTCATGCGCCTCCTTTGGTGATTATTGGTTCAGCAGGTAGTGGTAAAACTGCGATTTTATTAGAAAAAATGAAACAACTAGACGGGCAAGTATTGTATGTGACTTTATCTGCTTTTTTAGTCAAAAACTCACGTGAACTCTATTATTCAGACCATTATTATAATGATCAACAATTAGTCGATTTTTATTCCTACCAAGAGTTTTTAGAAAGCATCGCTGTACCAGATCAAGGTGTGGCGGATACTGCATTTTTTATGCAGTGGTATAAAGAAAATTATAAACATAAATTTAGCGCACATAGTTTGTATGAAGAATTTAAAGGGGTTTTGACAGGTGCAATCACTGAAAAAGCTTATTTATCTAAACCTGATTATTTAAATTTAGGCATTAAACAGTCTATTTTTAATGTTGAAGAACGCACTGAGGTTTATGCAATTTTTAGTGAATATCTTGTAGCGTTGGGGAAAAATAATCTGAGTGATGTAAATGTACTTAGCTTTGAGTATTTGCAAAAAATCAAACCTGCCTATGATTTTGTAGTGATTGATGAGGTGCAGGATATTACAGCCATTCAACTCTATTTGATTTTAAATAGCCTAAGTAAATCTGGACAATTTTTGATGTGCGGTGATGCCAATCAAATTGTACATCCGAATTTCTTTTCTTGGGCGAAAGTTAAAACGCTATTTCATGAGTATGAATCCTTACATCATGGCGTTGAAATTACTCATATATTGCAACATAACTATCGTAATGCACAAAGAATTACTGAAGTATCCAATCGTGTTTTGTTACTTAAGAATGCGCGTTTCGGCTCGATTGATAAAGAAAGCCACTATTTAGTTAAAAGTAATGCTGATATTCAAGGTGGTGTATATTTTCTAAAAAATGTACCTGATGTTTTACATGAACTGGATCAAAAGACAGCCGTTTCTACGCAATTTGCTGTTGTGGTGATGCATGAATCACAAAAGCGCATGGCACAGCGTGTATTCAAAACGCCATTGGTCTTTGCAATTCAAGAAGCCAAAGGCTTGGAATATCAAAATATTATTCTTTATAATTTTGTCAGTCAGTCTGCTTCACATTTTTCAGATATTTGTGCTGAGATTGGTGTGCAAGATTTACAAAATGATTTTGTTTATGCGAGAAATAAAGATAAGGCAGATAAATCACTCGAACTTTATAAGTTTTATATCAATGCTTTGTATGTGGGACTAACGCGGGCAATGTCTAATATTTATTGGGTAGAGCAACAAGATCAGCATCGTATTTTTCATTTATTGGGGTTGGATCAAGCCGCCGATTATTTAGATTTGGCAGATCAGCAATCGAGTTTAAAAGAGTGGCAGAAAGAAGCACAAAAACTTGAACTACAGGGTAAAAGAGAACAAGCGGCACGTATTCGTAAGGAAATTTTAAAAGAAGAAACACCGAATTGGGTGACTTTGAACAGCAGTGAATTAATACAACTCGCTCATCAAGCTTTAATATTAAAGAATAAAAAGGCGCAATTAACCTTGTTTGAGTATGCTGTAGTGTATCAGCATCAGGCATATTTGATGAAGCTTGCGGAAAGTGGTTTTAAACCTGCATTGAGTATTTTCAATCAGGCAAATGTCGTGCAAGCACATAAAGCTGAACAGGGAATTTTAGCCAAATATTATATGAATTATCAGGTGAAGCATCCGACAGCATTAATTAAGAAAATAGAAAAATTCGGTATTAACCACCGTAATGAGTTTAATCACACGCCACTCATGGCGGCAGTTTGGGTGGGGAATGCTGAGTTCTATCAGCAACTATTGCAAGATGGTGCTGATGCACAATTGATTGATAGTCATCATTTAAATGTATTTCAAATCGCATTACAGCGTAGTGTGCTCTCGCAAAAAAATATATCGAACTTTGCAGAACTGATTCCTAACTTAGAACAGAATAGTTTGGTTCTACAAATTAATCATCGTTTATTTAAGTTGGAGTCCAACCAACCTGAATATTTGATTGTTCAGTTGATGTATGTGATGAGTCTGATTCATGGCTATCAGCGTTATGTTTGGTTGGAAAAAGCTTTCGATAGCACTTTATTGTTGGAGTATTTACAACGATTGCCTGAGCATATATTTGATAAAAAACGTCAAAAACGCACGTATATCAGCAGTTTGTTCTCAAAAAATGAAGTTTGTAGTTCTGATAAATACAATAAGAAACTCTTTAAGCGCGTGGGGCGTGGGCAATATATGTTGAACCCTGAATTGGTGATGAAGATCAATGGTGAGTGGCATCCAATTTATCAAACTATGGATGTAAAGCGTGTTGATTATTATAAAGAAGAACCGATTGGCTTAGATTATGCATATAAAACAGGTGCGGATAAAGTTGATCCTATAATTTTAGAGCATTCGCTGAAAGCACTTGAAAAAAAGGATCAAGAATACCGAAATCGTTCATCAATGTTTTTTGATATTATTGGGCGCAAATATGATGATAAAATTGTGGCTGAATCCTAAAGGGGCGTAACGTGGATATTTTTCCCATCTCTTTGAAATTACAACAACAAAAATGTTTGTTGGTTGGTGGTGGGCGCATTGCTTATCGTAAAGCTTTACTGCTTGCAAAGGCAGGTGCGTGCGTTGATGTAATTGCACCTGAAATTGAGCCTGAATTATTAGATTTGGTGCATGCTACTCAGGGGCAGTATGTTGCACATGCTTATGATATGCAATCAGGTTTATCTCATCATGGATTAAGTTTGAATCTGTACCGTTTAGTGATTGCTGCAACCAATGATAAGTTAGTCAATCAAACTGTATTTGAACATTGTGAAATTTTGAATGTGCTGGTGAATAGTGTGGATGATTTACCACATTGTCGTTTCATGGTGCCTGCGATTATTGATCGTTCACCTTTGGTGATTTCTATTGCGACTAATGGTGCTTCTCCTGTGCTATCTCGTCAAATTCGTACTCAGCTTGAGGCATCTATTCCGCATGGTATGGGTAAGCTTGCTGAATTTTCAGGGAAATGGCGTAAAATCGTTAAAGAAAAAATTATCAATCCTGATGAGCGTCGTATTTTTTGGGAAGATTTATACGCAAGTCCGCTGAAAGAACAAGTATTTAACGATAATGTTGCAGAAGCGGATCGCCTTATTGAACAGGCATTATTAGGGTGGCAAAAGCCGAAAGGTGAAGTGTACTTGGTTGGTGCGGGACCAGGTGATCCTGAGCTTTTAACATTGAAAGCATTGCGTTTGATGCAACAAGCCGATGTTGTGATTTATGATCGCCTTGTTTCACCTGCGATTATGGAGTTATGTCGCCGTGATGCTGAGAAAATTTATGTAGGCAAAGCACGATCTAATCATTCTGTTCCACAAGAGGGCATAAATGCTTTGCTTGTGGAATATGCTTCGCAAGGTAAGCGTGTCTGTCGTTTAAAAGGCGGTGATCCGTTTATTTTTGGGCGGGGTGGCGAAGAAATACAGGAACTCTTTGCGGCGGGTGTTACATTTCAAGTTGTTCCAGGGATTACCGCTGCTTCAGGTTGTTCTGCTTATGCAGGTATTCCATTGACTCATCGTGATTATGCTCAAAGTGTGCGTTTTCTAACAGGGCATTTAAAAGAGGGTTCGCCTGAATTGCCGTGGAAAGAATTAGTTTATGAAAATCAGACGCTTGTGCTTTATATGGGTTTGGTAGGTTTGGAAAAAATCTGCCAAAAACTCATCGAGCATGGTCAGCGTTCTAATATGCCTGTCGCATTGATCTCCAAAGGGACGACACCTGAGCAAAAAGTTGTGGTTGGAACACTTGCCGATATTGCCTCAAAAGTAGAGAATAACTACATTCAAGCGCCTACACTGACCATTATTGGCGAAGTGGTGAGTTTGCGCGAACAGTTACAGTGGTTATAAAACTCCTCCTAACCCCGCTTTAAGGAAGAAGGGATTTCCTCACTTTTTGAAGGGGGTTAGGAGCGGTTTAAGAGACGTTGAGAAAATTTGTGATACATGTTGTTTTATTTGAGCCTGAAATTCCTGCAAATACAGGAAATATTATCCGTTTATGTGCCAATACAGGTGCACAATTACATTTAGTCAAACCTTTGGGTTTTGAGCTGGATGATAAGAAGTTGCGTCGTGCAGGATTGGATTATCATGAATGGGCGCATATGAAAGTGTGGGAAGACTTTGCTGAATGTTTAGCGTATTTAAAAGTACAGGGTATTGAAAATGATGCAATTTATCCGTTAACGACGAAAGGTTCTGAAACACCACATACCTCAAATTTAAACCGTCCTATTGCATTATTAATGGGGCCTGAAACTCGTGGTTTACCTGAAAGTGTGCGTTTAATATTTTCCGAAGCACATTGGATTCGTTTACCTATGGCACCAAACTCACGTAGTTTGAACTTGTCTAATGCAACAGCTGTAATTTTGTATGAAGCATGGCGTCAGCAAGGTTTTAAAGAGCTAAAATAACTCAGCTTAGTGTTTAGATTAGTATAAAACCCCATCTTGATGATGAGGTTTTATTTCAAGGTTTATAGTCAAAGTTGACTCAATTACATAGTTTTATATTGTGCTTCATCAAATTCTCTTTGTGCTTTCATGACGTGTTGCATATTGCCTTCAGCCCAAATTTTAAAAGATAGTGCGGTTTGTGCAAATTCAGCACCTAAAGCTGTGATTGCATATTCAACTCGAATGACTTTATTTTCATGGATAGTTCGTGAGATAAAACCATCACGTTCAAGAATTTTGACTTTTTGTGAAAGTACTTTAGGTGAAATACCATCTAAGCTTTTTTTTAGTTCATTGAAATACATAGATTGTGATGCAAGTTGGTAAATAATCAATAAAATCCATTTATCTGCAAATTTGTCAAAAAAAGATCGAGCGGGGCAATTTGTTTTAAATATATTGAAATTTATCACTTTATTCATTTAAGACAGCCTTAATAAATACAATTTATACTCAGTAATACTAAAATATAGAGTGGTTACTTGGTGGTAACTAATTGATACTAGATTTCAAAAGTATATCATTAATTTATTCATTTTATGTGTATTCAATAATCGATACAATATTTTACTGTTTAGATAAATGGTTAGATTGAAGTTCATAATTGAATAAAAAATAAAATATTTTTAATACAATGCTAAAGAGTATTCATATGTCAAAAATCGCCGTCGTTTATTATTCAGGTTATGGTCACACCAAAGTGATTGCCGAAACTTTTGCCAATGAAATTCAGGCAAATTTGGTTCCAGTTGATCAGGAAGGAAATATTGCCGATGCAGATTGGGATACTTTAGATCAAGCAGATGCCATTGTATTTGGTGCACCAACCTATATGGGTGGTGTACCTTGGCAATTTAAAAAGTTTGCTGATGCTTCTTCTAAACGTTGGTTTACACGGGTTTGGCAAGATAAAATTTTTGCAGGTTTTACCAACAGTGCAAGCTTAAATGGTGATAAACAAGTCACCTTAATTAGCCTACAAACGCTTGCTTCACAGCATGGTGGTATTTGGGTGAGTCTTGGTCTTGCACCTTCAAATACAAAAGTTTCGACACGCCAAGATGTGAATAGTCTAGGTGGTTCTGTTGGTTTGTTGGTTCAATCACCAGCAGATGCAAGTGCAGATGAAATTCCAAGTGGAGATTTAGACACAGCAAAAGCATATGCAAAACGCATTAAAACTGTGACTGATAAATTTATTGGTTAAATATGATTATGTTGTAATTAAATAGATTTTTTCTATTTTAGAAAAAAGCAGAGTAAAAAAGACCGCATAAAAGCGGTCTTTTTTACTCTGCCTCAATCCCTCTTTTAAAAAGAGGGAAATTAAAGGCTAATTAAGCAGATTTAACGGCAGCAATTAACTCAGCTTGACGTGTTTTAAGTGCAACAGGTAAGCGCTCACCAAGTTTGTCAAACAGTTCAGTATGGCTTTCAAGCTCTTTGATCCACTGGTCTTTATCTTGACCCGTTACAAGGTCAAATTGTTCTTTAGTGAAATCTGTACCTGTCCAATTCAACTGTTCATATGTTGGAACTAAGCCAATTGGTGTTTCAACAGCATCAGCACGACCTTCACAACGGTCAATGATCCACTCAAGAACACGCATGTTTTGACCGAAACCAGGCCATACAAAGTTACCTTCAGCATCACGACGGAACCAGTTAACGTTGTAGATACCTGGAAGTTTGTTGCCGTTTGCAGCAGCTTTAGTGGCAACTTCTTCGCCTAGTTCTAACCAGTGTGTGAAGTAGTCAGCCATGTTGTAACCCGCAAATGGAAGCATTGCGAATGGGTCACGACGAACGATACCTTGTTGACCAACAGCAGCAGCAGTCGTTTCAGAGCCCATTGTTGCAGCTTTATATACGCCATCAACCCAGTCAAATGCTTCTGAGATTAATGGAATAGTGTCTGCACGGCGACCACCGAAGATGAATGCTGAAATTGGAACGCCAGCTGGATTTTCCCAGTCAGCATCAATAGAAGGGCATTGACCCGCGGCAACAGTGAAGCGTGCATTTGGATGCGCAGCTTTTTCACCCGTAACGTGCGGTTGTCCTTTCCAGTTTGTAAGGTTAGCAGGAGCTTCTTTAGAAAGACCTTCCCACCAAACTTCACCGTTGTCAGTCACAGCTACGTTTGTATAGATTACATCTTTAGTCAATGTAGCCATACAGTTCGGATTGGTTTTTGTATTTGTACCTGGTGCAACACCAAAGAAACCAGCTTCAGGATTGATTGCATATAAGCGACCATCTTCACCTGGTTTGATCCAAGCAATATCGTCACCTACAGTTTCAATTTTCCAACCTTCATAACCTACAGGAGGAATCAACATTGCAAAGTTGGTTTTACCACATGCAGAAGGAAATGCTGCTGCGATGTAATGTTTTTCACCTTGTGGATTTGTTACGCCAAGGATCAACATATGTTCAGCCAACCAACCTTGTTGACGACCCATAGAAGATGCAATACGTAACGCTAAGCATTTTTTACCCAATAATGCATTACCGCCGTAACCTGAGCCATAAGACCAGATTTCACGAGTTTCTGGGTAATGAACGATATATTTTTCAGGATTACATGGCCAAGCAACATCTTTTTGACCTGCAGTAAGCGGTGCGCCTACTGTGTGTACACATGGGATATAGTCGCCATCTGTACCCAATACATCATAAACAGCTTTACCCATACGCGCCATTTTACGCATGCTAACAGCAACATACGGCGAATCAGTCAATTCGATACCGATGTGTGCAATATGTGAACCTAAAGGCCCCATAGAGAAAGGTACAACATACAAAGTACGACCTTCCATTGCACCATCAAATAAACCATTGAGACGTGTACGCATTTCAGCTGGAGCTTCCCAGTTGTTTGTTGCACCAGCATCTTCAGCTTTTTCTGAACAAATATACGTACGACCTTCAACACGAGCAACGTCAGAAGGATCAGAATTGGCAAGGTAAGAACCAGGGTGCTTTTCTTGGTTAAGCGCTTGCATTGTGCCGTTAGCGATCATTAAATCAATATAACGTTGATTTTCTTCGTCACTACCGTCACACCATTCAATTTTTGCTGGTTTCGTTAATTTTGCAATTTCTTCAACCCATGCAATGAGCTTGGGATGACGAACAAATTCTGGTGCGTTCACTTGGGTCATGGTGAGGCCTATCTAAAAAATGTACATTTTTATGTACAAATAATAATCAAAATGCAGGTTTACTACATTTAGATTTTAAGTATGAAAAAAAGTGGGCATATTAAACCACATATTCATGTAAAAAATAAGACTAAAGGCGTAAAAGATACCAAATTCAACATTTTTGTTAAAATATTGAATTATAATAATATTTTATGGTTAATGCTGTTAAAATATTCATATTAATGGTATTTATGTGTGATATTTTAAATATAAATAGTATTTGTTTACAGTGGGATAGTAGTTGCTGTTTTGCAAAAAAGTATCATTGATTTAATGAATGATTATAATTTGAATTTTACATAAAGGTGCTTTTATTTGCATACATAATCAACGAAATTAGAATAAAGACTTTAAAAGAATCAATCTTATGCAATCAGCATTAAAACCACTTTCGATGATTTACAATGAAAAGTCTGGTTTTCATGCAAGTCATCATGATGAAATTTATGAACAATTGATGACCCTTTGGACATCGTATGGTTTTGAAATTCAAGTTTTTGATATTAAAGCTGAGCGAGATATACAAAGCTTAATGAAAAAAGTATTTCAACGCCATGAAAAATATCAACATCAAGGTGTGATTGTCGCTGCGGGTGGGGATGGTACGCTCAATGCGGTAGCATCACAAATGCTCAATCAAAAAATTCCAATGGGTATTCTACCTTTAGGTACTTTTAATTACGTGGCGAGAGTTTTGCATATTCCGCTTGATATTTTACAGGCTGCTGAAGTAATTGCGACAGGTGAACAACGTGCGTCACATGTGGCATGTATCAATGATCAAATTTATTTAAATAACGCAAGTTTGGGGCTGTATCCTTTATTTATTAAAAAACGAGAAGAATATAACCGTAAATTTGGGCGTTTTCCTTTAAATGCCTATACATCTGGTTTAGATGTGCTGATTCGAGATTGGAAAGAATTAAAACTCGAAGTTGAAGTCGATGACAAAAAATATCCTGTTAAAACACCACTGATCTTTTTTGGAAATAATCAATTACAACTCGAAGAGTTAAATCTTAAAGTGTCTAAATGTGCTGAGTTTGGTGAAATTGCGGGTGTGGTGATTGCTAAAGGGGACAAGCTGACTTTATTTAAAACCTTATTTCAAACCATTCGAGGCAAGTTGGAACAAGCATCGGATGTGTATAGTTTTGGTGCGCAAAAAGTCACAGTCTATTCGCAAAAGCCTAAACTAACGGTCGCGATTGATGGAGAAATTGTATCAATGTCTACGCCACTACACTTACATGTAGAAAAAAATGCATTAAATATTATGGTGCCTCATGCTGCTACATCTGTCTGATCTACATTTTGGTACAGAGCGCCCTGAATGTATTCGAGCGATTCAAAAGTTTTGTATTGAACAGCAACCAGAAGTGGTGGTTGTGAGTGGTGATTTGACACAACGTGCAAAATTTAGGGAATTTTTGGCATGTAAGCAGTTTTTAGAATCCTTGAAAATACCATATTTTGTCGTGCCGGGAAATCATGATATTCCGCTGTATCATTTATGGAATAGGGCTTTTCGTCCATTTGGTTTGTACCAACTTTTTTTTGGCAGTTTGGAAAATACGCTGGTCACTCAACATTTTTATTTGATTGGAATGAATAGTATTCGACGTCGTTATCACACACGTGGTTCTATTTCTTTAGAACAAATTCAAAAAGTTGATCAACAATTGATGCAAGCACCTGCGAATAAATTAAAAATTATTGTCAGCCATCAACCATTTTATACTGCAAAAGAAAATCATCATTTGAAAGATTGTCCTGCTTTAGGCCAATTTGCCATTCAAGAATGGGGGAAACATCAACTTTATGCTTTGTTACATGGGCATTTGCACTTGGTTGCTGTTTATGATTTAAATCAAGAGTTTGAATTAAATCTTAGTCAAGCTGTTTATGAAGTTCATGCAGGAACGGCTATTTCTAGTCGCTTACATAAAAATATACCCAACAGTTTTAATGTTATTAGTAGTGATGGTTCATTTAAGCATTATTTTTTTGATGAGCAACAACAGGATTTTATTGCCCAAATTTGAGGGTGAATTTTTAAATAATGAGCAATTTGATGTAAACGTGTAAAAAACACACATTTTTTGATTTTTTTTTATATTTTACCCTTGAAGCATTTATTTCAATCCCCACAAATGTGTCATGAATAAATTTTGTCGATGACCTAGGAATAAGAGTCATCTTCACATCGTAATCAATGACATTTTAAAATGTCGATGGAGTTTCTAATGAGCAACATTCGTCCTTTACATGACAACGTAGTAATCCGCCGTGTTGAAAAAGAAACTAAAACTGCGGGTGGTTTAATTCTAAGCACTTCAGCTGCTGAACAACCTGCTCAAGGTGAAATCCTTGCTGTCGGTAACGGTAAAGTAACTGATACAGGTGTACGCCCATTAGATGTAAAAGTTGGCGACAACGTATTGTTTGGTGCTTATGCAGGTACTAAAGTAAAAGTTGATGGTGAAGAGCTTCTTGTGATGAAAGAATCTGACATCCTTGCTGTACTTGAAGGCTAATTGCAGAACGAATTTGATTGTTCTGAACAATCAATGAATTGAAAAATTTAAAAATATTTGGAGATAAGCATGTCAGCTAAAGATGTAAAGTTTGGTGATTCAGCGCGTTCAAAAATGATCGCAGGTGTAAATGTCCTTGCAGATGCAGTAAAAGTAACTTTAGGTCCTAAAGGTCGTAACGTTGTTATCGACCGTTCTTTCGGTGCGCCGCACATCACTAAAGATGGTGTAACGGTTGCTAAAGAAATTTCTCTAAAAGATAAATTTGAAAATATGGGCGCTCAATTGGTTCGTGAAGTTTCTTCAAAAACCAATGACATCGCAGGTGACGGTACGACTACTGCAACTGTACTTGCTCAAGCGATTTTAAATGAAGGGATCAAATCTGTAACTGCAGGTATGAACCCAATGGATTTAAAACGTGGTATTGACCTTGCTGTTAAAGCATTAGTTAAAGAAATTAAAGCAACTGCAAAACCTGCTTCAGATACCAAAGCAATTGAACAAGTGGGTTCGATTTCTGCAAACTCTGATGAAACTGTAGGTAAACTTATTGCACAAGCAATGGAACGCGTTGGTAAAGAAGGCGTAATTACAGTTGAAGAAGGTTCAGGCTTTGAAGATGCGCTTGATGTTGTTGAAGGTATGCAGTTTGACCGTGGTTATATTAGCCCGTACTTTGCAAACAAACCTGAAACTTTGACTGCTGAACTTGAAAACCCATTCATTCTTCTTGTTGATAAAAAAGTTGGCAATATTCGTGAATTGATTACAGTGCTTGAAGCTGTAGCTAAAACAGGTAAGCCGCTTCTTATTATTGCTGAAGATGTTGAAGGTGAAGCGTTAGCTACACTTGTAGTGAACAACATGCGCGGTATTATTAAAGTATGTGCGGTTAAAGCCCCTGGTTTTGGTGACCGTCGTAAAGCAATGTTACAAGATATCGCGATCTTGACAGGCGCAACTGTGATTTCTGAAGAAGTGGGTATGACTTTAGAACAAGCAGGTCTTCAAGATTTAGGTACAGCACATAAAGTAACTGTTTCTAAAGAAAATACTGTGATTGTTGATGGCGCAGGTGATGCAGCTCAAATTGCTGAACGTGTTACTCAAATCCGTGCGCAAATTGAAGAATCTACTTCAGAATACGATAAAGAAAAACTTCAAGAACGTGTTGCTAAATTGGCAGGCGGTGTTGCAGTGATCAAAATCGGTGCTGCAACTGAAGTTGAAATGAAAGAGAAGAAAGACCGTGTTGACGATGCACTTCATGCAACGCGTGCTGCGGTTGAAGAAGGTGTTGTTGCAGGTGGTGGTGTTGCACTCGTACGTGCTGCTAAAGCGCTTGATGGTATTGTTGGTGCAAACGATGACCAAACTGTAGGTATTAACATTTTACGTCGCGCAATTGAAGCACCACTTCGTCAAATTGTTGCAAATGCGGGTGATGAGCCATCAGTTGTGATCAATGCTGTGAAAAGCGGTGAAGGTAACTTCGGTTATAACGCTGCAACTTCAGAGTATGGCGATATGCTTGAAATGGGTATTCTTGACCCTGCTAAAGTTACGCGTTCTGCACTTGAGCATGCTGCATCTGTAGCAGGTTTGATGTTGACGACTGAATGTATGATCACAGACATTCCAGAAGATAAAGCAGCTATGCCTGATATGGGCGGCATGGGTGGTATGGGCGGAATGATGTAATATCATTTAGACTATATAATCTAAAAAAAATCCTCGCTTTTAGCGGGGATTTTTTTATTTTGATAAGTAGCTAGAACGAGGTGCGTTATTCTATTAAATTATTCTTTCCTAAAATGCTGTGGTGCTTCACCTAAATGCTTTTTAAACATGGCACTAAATGCACTAGGATTTGAGTAACCTAAAGCGATTGCAATCCTAGAAATAGATTCACCTCGTGACAACTTACCTAAAGCAAGTGCTATGTGCATTTGTTGAACCCAAGTACGATAATTCAATCCCGTTTCCTTTTGAAAAAGCCGAATTAGTGTTCGACTACTGGTGCCAATTTGGTCTGCCCACGCACCTAAATTTTTAGGATTGTCAGGATGTTCCATCAGCTCTTCACATATGCGAATTAAACGAGGATTTTTAGGCCAAGGAATTACGATCGGAAAAGAAGAAGCCTGCTTGATTTCATGAAAAATCAACAGCTGTAAAGATTTTTCAATTTCACTTTCTTTAAGGTTTGGTTCAAACTCCAAATAATCTAATTGATTAAAACGTAAAACTAATTCACGCAAAAGTTTACTGATTCGAACAATAAAACAATGATTTCCAAGAGAGTTAGCTGCATTTTTTTCCACTAACACTGTGCTTAAACGTACTTCGCTTAGAGAAACAACACTGTGTTCAATATGCGCAGGAATCCACAACGCACATTGCGGTGGAACAATCCAAACATTGTCTGCGGTATAAACACGAATTGCACCTTCAGAAGCATATAAAAGCTGGGCACGGTTATGAGTATGTGGTGCAATATTACTGCGATACGTATGTTGAGAACCTAAACCCACTATGAGCTTTTGAGAAGGTTTAATGTCCTGAATCATAAAAACCTCAAATCAAAAAGGGATACTAAAATATTTAAATTTGTCACTTATACGATGAATGTTGGAACTTAAGCTTATGGATGACAAATTAAAATAATAAACTTAAGCGTAAAGGAGGGCAATATTTCATGCAAGCACCTGCTCAATCATCATCAAATATCGAAAAAACCCAAGAAACTATACACGGAACTAGCCAAGATAAAGCGCAAAATATGGTTGTCTCAATTATTTGTGCAGTGGCATTTGCTCATCTACTTAATGATTTGATTCAAGCATCATTGCCTGCAATTTATCCATTATTAAAAGATAATTTCTCGCTGAGTTTTTCCCAAATAGGTTTAATTTCACTGGTTTATCAAATTACTGCATCACTATTACAACCGTGGATTGGGCTATACACAGACAAGCATCCAAAACCTTATTTATTACCTCTGGGAATGATTGTGACCTTGATCGGTATTGGTATTTTGGCAATTGCCCCAAGTTTTACGATCTTATTGGTTGCTGCTGCCTTAATTGGAATCGGCTCTTCGACCTTTCATCCAGAAGCCTCTCGTGTGGCAAGATTTGCATCGGGTGGTCGCTTTGGCACAGCTCAATCTGCATTTCAGGTTGGTGGTAATTCAGGTTCTGCAATTGGCCCATTGTTGGCAGCCATCATTATTGTTCCGTATGGGCAGATGGCAACTGCATGGTTTATGATTTTTGCATTTATTGCGGTATGTGTTTTATTTAAAGTTAGTCAATGGACGGTAAAATATGCGCATAAAATCGTCAGCAATGCAGCATCGACCCAATATAAATTACAAGGTAAAATGCTGATTCGTGCTTTAGTTATAATGTGTATTTTAGTATTGGCGAAATTTACCTATATCGCAAGTTTAAGTAATTATTATACTTTTTATTTGATGGATAAATTCCAAGTATCGCTACAACATGCGCAATTGTACCTATTTGCATTTTTAGCAGCTGTTGCTGTTGGGACTTTTGGTGGTGGACCAATTGGGGATAAAATTGGGCGTAAAGCCGTGATTTGGATTTCATTTTTAGGCATGCTTCCATTCGCTTTAATGTTGCCACACGCCAATTTATTTTGGACAGTTGTTTTTGCAATGCTTGCTGGGCTGATTCTTTCTTCTGCATTTGCAGCCATGGTGGTTTATGCGCAAGAAGCTGTTCCAGGGCGTGTAGGCATGGTTGCAGGCATGATGTTTGGTTTAATGTTTGGAATCAGTGGGATTGCAGCAGCAGCACTGGGTGCTTTGGCAGATCAGCATGGGATTGAATGGGTATTTAAACTATGTTCATTTATTCCGTTATTAGGTTTAGCAACAGTTTTCTTGCCGAAAACCAATGGAAAATCTTAAGTATTTTTGATTGAGTTTGATGTGGTTTATAACAATAAAGCGCCTGAATCTGATCGGCGCTTTATTGTCGATAAAAATTAAATATTTAATTTTTATAATAAGTTATGATTCAATCAGTTAAAAAGAATAATCACCCAAGTAAAGAAAATAATCGCTTGCGCCACAAACTGTGCTGCACTACCCATATCTTTGGCATTTTTAGACAGCGGGTGGCGTTCTAAGGAAACACGGTCTACTACAGCTTCTATGGCTGAGTTAAAAAGTTCGACAATAATTGCAAATAAACAGACACCAATCATGAGGGCTTGTTCGATAGGCGTGACATCTACAAAAAATGTAATCGGAATTAAGACAATATTAATCCATATAATTTGACGAAAAGCAGCTTCATTTTGATAAGCAGCTTTAAAACCTGCTAAAGAATAACCTGTTGCATTTAAAATGCGTTTAAAACCTGTCGTACCCTTAAACGGTGAATAATCACTCATAAAATCAATGCCACTATATTTTTGAACAAGTGTATTATTTTAAACTTAATTTGGTCTTAATTTGAAAAAAAATCAAACAAGTTAAGAAAAATAAAGCAAACCGATGAATGGCTTGCTTTAACGATGATTAATATCTCATTTTACATAGTAGTTGAATTGGCTTTTAGATAAGCATCAACAGCTTTACGTCCTAAAGCAGGATCATCAGTAAAAATACCATCAACACCTGCTTTAAAATACATTTCAAATTCTTTATTTGCACCTGTTTCACAGCGTTGAGCCGCATTTTCAGCAAGACCATTACACTTTAAGTTTGGAGCAAGGAAGTTATTTTCAGGACGGAAAGTATAAGGATGCACTTTTAGATTTACTGCATGTGCATTTTTAATAAAGTCTGATGGTGCTGTATAAGTGTCATTAAAAATATATGGTTTCCATGGACCGACACCGTTGGCATAGGTTGCTACATTTTTGAGTCCTTGTGCTGTTGCCATATCTGCATAAGTGATATTCACGTTTTGTGCAACAAAGTCAGCAGGGCGCATAGATTTTTCATCATATAGTTGAATAATTTTAGCGCGCTTTAATGTTTTATGTAGCGTCAGTTGGTCTTTGAAATATTTTAAATTAGTGACTTCAAAAGATTGTAGATAAATGGGTGCAATGTCTCGGGTATAGCTATATTTAGCCAAAGTTTTGAGTAATGGATCTTCTAAACTTAAATTTTGTTGTTGGAAATAAGTTGGGTGTTTGGTTTCAATATAAAGACCTACCATTTTGCCAGTTTTTTTATAATTTTTTTCTGCAAGTTCAATAATTTGTTCAAGAGTTGGAATATTAAACTGATCATTATATTGGACATTATTAGGACGTAATGCAGGAATCCGTTCACGAGCCTTGAGTTGATTCAGCTCACTTAAAGTGAAATCTTCAGTAAACCAACCAGTCAGTTCAACACCATCTATAATTTTGGTTTTTTTACGGTCTGCAAACTGTGCCAAAGTACTGACATTGGTTGTTCCACTAATTTCATTTTCATGGCGTGCGACTAAAACACCATCTTTGGTTGAAACCAAGTCGGGTTCAATAAAATCAGCACCATCATCAATGGCTTTTTGATAGCTTTCTAGGGTGTGTTCAGGACGTAAAGCACTTGCACCACGATGTCCAACCACAATAATTTTAGGTTCTTTATTGTCTTTTTCTACTTCAAAGCGATAGTCGTTATTGTCATCATTACACGCAGACAATAAAGCAACGAAACCCGTTGTGAGTAATGTTTTTTTCATCATTTTTAACTCGGATCATTCTTTATAAACTGCAAATGACTATGTCGCTAGAAATTGACAATATGACGACAGTACGGTGAAAATTTGATGAAATCGACTCGTTATTTTTAGGTTAACTCGAATCGCATATTCACAATCTCTCCATATTTGGCTTGATGATTCGGATTTCTGTTATTTCTCTTGAATTTTTGCCTTAAGTCACACAAGATCATTGCAAGAAACGGAATTACTTATTGCTAGTGATGATTGGCAGTGACATTAATCACATTCATTTGACACAGAACCTAATCTGATGCTCTCAAAATTTTTTATTCAACGTCCCATTTTTGCTTGTGTACTTGCCATTATCGTGATGGCTTTAGGTATTTTTTCGGTTTTAAATTTGCCCGTTGAGCGTTACCCCGATATTGCACCACCTCGAATTTCTGTATCCACCACTTATACAGGGGCAGATGCCGAAACTGTTGAAGAAAGCGTGACTCAGGTTTTAGAGCAGCAAATTAAAGGGATTGATAATTTACTTTATTTTAGTTCGAGTAGTGATTCTTCAGGTCGCGCTCGAATTAGCATTAGTTTTGAAAACGGTACAGATCCCGATACTGCACAAGTCCAAGTACAAAATAGTATTAATGGTGTCCTGAATCGATTACCTGACGATGTGCAACGTCAAGGAGTTACGGTAAATAAATCACTCGGTGATACGTTTATGGTGGTTGGGCTGTACGATGAAACAGGCAAAAGTAACAACATCGAATTGGGTGATTATTTATCTGATCACATTGAAGATGAATTATCACGAATTGAAGGCATTGGTGAATTGGATGTGTTTGGTTCGCAATATGCCATGCGAATTTGGCTAAATCCGAATTTACTTCGTCAATATCAACTGATGCCAAGTGATGTTCGTAGTGCAATTGAAGCACAAAATACTCAAGTGGCTGCAGGCGGTGTCGGTGATTTACCGGTTGTGGCAGATCAATATCTAAATGCTAAGGTCACTGCGGGCTCGCGTTTAAAAACGGTCGATGAGTTTAAAAATATCATTGTCAAATCCAATATTGATGGCAGTTATGTCTACTTAAAAGATGTTGCTCGTATTGAATTGGGTGCGGAAAACTACCAATCTTTTAATACTATTAATGGCTATCCATCTTCGGGAATGGCAATTTCATTGTCTTCAGGTGCAAATGCGCTAGCAACTTCAGCTCTAATAAAAGCTGAATTGGTAAAAATTTCTGAAAAATTGCCTCAAGGTTATAAAATTGTTTATCCACGAGATAACACACCATTTGTACAAGAGTCGATTAAAGAAGTCATAAAAACATTATTAGAAGCCATCATTTTAGTGGTTTTGGTAATGTTCATTTTTCTACAAAGTTGGCGTGCCACGTTGATACCAACTATTACTGTGCCGATTGTAATTTTGGGTACATTTGCTGTGTTGAATGTGCTTGGTATGAGTATTAACACATTAACTTTATTTGCTTTAGTATTGGCGATCGGTTTGTTGGTCGATGATGCAATTGTCGTCGTGGAAAATGTTGAACGGCTTATGCATGAGCAAGGTTTGACTGCTAAAGAAGCTTCAATTGAGTCAATGCAGGAAATGACGGGTGCATTGATTGGGATTACCGTGGTTTTGACTGCTGTATTTATTCCGATGGCATTTTTTACAGGGTCTACGGGTGTGATTTATCGGCAATTTTCCATCACACTTGTGGCTGCGATGACCTTATCACTCTTGGTGGCTTTGATTCTGACACCTGCCTTATGTGCCATCATTTTGAAACCTAATCCAAAGCCGATGCGTTGGGCAACATGGTTTAATGAAAAACTAGAAAATTTAAAACTGGCTTATATTACCCTTATCAAAAAAACCTTAAATTTAAAATGGGTGGTTCTAACGCTGTTAGTCGGTTTAATGGCAGTGTTTGCGCTGACCTATCGGACATTACCAACAAGTTTTATTCCAAGTGAAGATCAAGGCATGCTCAGTGTACAGTTCCGTTTAGCCGATGGTGCGCCGATGTCGAGCAGTCAGAAGATTGGAGAAAGTATTCGAGAGTATTTCTTAGATCAAGAAAAGCAAAATGTAGAGATTGTCTTAATTCGTTATGGTCGAAATTTTTCAGGAACAGGACAAAATTTAGGAACGGGATTTATTGCATTAAAACATTGGAATGATCGTTCAGGAACTGATAATTCTGCACAAGCCATTCGTGAACGTGCCATGAAATATTTTAGTCAAAACCCCAATGCACGCATTACCATCAGTTTACCTTCTTCTGTGAACGGTTTAGGTGATAGTGATAGCTTGGAGTTTTGGTTGCAAGATGTAAATGGACAGGGGCGTAAGTATTTAAATCAACAATTCAGCACTTTACAAGAGCAAGCGAAACAATTTAGCTCTTTTGAAAATTTAGATAAACGCTCTAATCCTGATAAAGCCAAGTTGAAAATCTATGTAGATCAGAAACTAGCATTAGCAAATGGTCTGTCACAAACTGCAATTAACAGTACTTTATCAACGGCATGGGGCGGTTCGTATGTGAATGATTTTATTGATCGTGGACGAATTAAACGGGTGATGATGCAAGGCGATGCCGAGTTCCGTTCAAAGCCTGAAGATTTACAAACGTGGACTGTTCGCAATGCACAGAATCAAATGATTCCTTTTAGTAACTTTGCTACGATTGAATGGGAAGGTGGTCCTGATGTTGTGAATCGATTTCAAGGTTATACGGCTGTGCAAATGGAAGCGATCAATGCTAAGGGCAGCAGTTCTGGTCAAGCGATGAGTGATATCCAACACTTGGTCAATCAAAATGATGGTTTGGATGTGGCTTGGAGTGGTCTATCTTTTGAGGAACAAAAATCGAGTGGGCAATCAGGTTTACTGTATCTCATTTCCATCGGCTTTATTTTTCTCTGTTTGGCAGCCTTATATGAAAGTTGGACGATTCCGACAGCTGTGATTGCAGCGATCCCTTTAGGGATAGGTGGAAATATTATATTCAGTAAATTAGTTGGCTTCCCAAATGATATTTACTTTCAAATTGCACTTCTCACGACCATTGGTTTGTCATGTAAAAATGCAATTTTGATTGTTGAATTTGCGGCTTTGGCACAAGAGAAAGGTAAAACAGCAGTTGCTGCAGCACTGGAAGGAGCAGGGCTTCGTTTACGGCCAATTCTGATGACATCTTTAGCTTTTGGTGCCGGTGTACTTCCTTTAGTTTTTGCGCTTGGTGCAGGTGCTGCAAGTCGTCAAGAAATCGGTGTGAGCGTATTGGGCGGGGTAATCTTTGGTACGGTTTTAGTATTGTTGTTTATTCCGTTTTTGTATGTACTGATACGTACTTTGTTTAAAGCAAAATTAGATCAACCTATAGAATAAATCATTTATACTGATACTGAACATTCGGCATCATTTTATGAAAAGTAGGGCGTTGTGAGACAAGAAAAAAAATTAGCGACTCAAGATGTCATCCGCTTAGAGCGAGATTTAGCGAAGTTTGCCAATATGATGGACTCGGTGGTACGTATCCCTTTCACTAAGCAAGGTGTAGGTGCCGATGCTGCATTGAGTACGATTCCTGTAGCGGGTGATGTAGCAGGCTTTATATTAACCTGTTATGCGGTGTATAAAGCCAAACAAATTGGTGTGCCGCAAAGTAAGCTCAATGGTGTGTTGAAGCTTGCTGTTATGGATGGTGTCGTAGGTTTAATCCCGATTGTGGGGACAATATTTGATATTTTTATAAGACCAAGTCGCCGTGCTTTAGATGTCGTGCATGATCATATTCGTACAGAATACCAAATTCAGTCTGATGATCATATCGTACATCCATTTTTACATGAAAAACTTGAACAAAAGCAGCAAAATTCAGCTTTTTGGCGTAATCCCATTGTGGTTTGGGTATGGCTACATATTCCAGATCTATTGGGACTTATTGTCTTAATTTTGATTGGCCTAGCGATGTGGTTTGGGCTCAATGTGTTGTGGGATTGGTATCAAAGTTTAAAGGCGACATGATTTTAAAGCGTAGGTCGATAAAATAGGGTGATGTTATGCAAGACTATATTTCGGCAAATCTTCCTGCCATTGATTTTGATCATACACGTCAATTTTATGCATTTTTAGGTTTTAAGTGTGATTATCAATCTGAACAATGGATGATTTTAAGCAAAGATAGCCTTATGCTAGAGTTTTTTCATCATCCTCAACTTGACCGAAAAGAGTCATGGTTTAGTGCGTGTTTAAGAACACATACAATGCATGATCTTTTTCATGTTTGGCAAGCATTGGATTGGACAAAGTTTCCAAATGCACGAATCACCGAAATAGAGTGTTCAGAGGAAATAGAGCTATTTTGTGTCATTGACCCCAATGGAAGTCTCATACGATGTATTCAAATAGATTAATTTTTATATAAAAAATCGTATTTTGCATTTTAGGATATAAAATAACAAAGCCTCCATTAAGGAGGCTTTGTTATTATGAAAATATGAAATTGCTTAGATTTCTGACTTAATTTACATTCAATTGGCGTAAAGCCGCAACACGTTGTTCAATACTTGGATGCGTTTGGAATAATGCAGCCAAACTGAAACCTTGTTCTTTACCTTCAGTAATTGCAAATGCTTTCATTTCTTTTGGCATTTGATCAGGCATTTCAGACTCAGCTTGTAAACGTAATAAAGCTGAAATCATTGCTTCTTTACCTGCAAGTTGAGCACCTGCTTCATCGGCACGGTATTCACGTTGACGTGAGAACCACATGACAATTGAAGACGCTAAAATACCAAATACAATATCGAGTACCATCGTGATTGCAATAAATGCCAATCCTGGAGGTGCATCATCGGCACGACCGAAGACATTTCGGTCAATGAAGTCACCTACAATACGAGCAAAGAACATGACAAAGGCGTTGACTACACCTTGAATCAGCGCAAGGGTAACCATGTCACCATTTGCCACGTGACCAATCTCATGCGCAAGAACAGCACGCAATTCATCTTGGTTCATACGCTCAAGTAATCCTGTAGACACGGAAACTAGTGCATCATTTTTGTTCCAGCCCGTTGCAAAAGCATTCGACTGATACGATGGGAAAATACCCACGTCAGGCATTTTAATGCCTGCACGCTCTGAAAGTTGAGCAACTTCTTGTAGCAACCATGCCTCTGCTTGGTTACGTGGGGCATTAGGGTCAATTAACTCAGTACCTGTTGTTTTTAACGCCATCCATTTCGACATGAACAGCGACACAATTGAGCCAACCATACCAAAGACAAAACATAGCACTAAGAGATTGCTTAGGTCTAAACCGCCGGCGCTGCGATAGCTACCAACACCCAGTACAGACAGGATGATACCAGCGATTACAACCACAGCGAGGTTGGTTAGCAAAAACAAACCAATCCGCATCATTGAGAGTATCCTTTTATTAAAAATGATATAGGGTAATTTATAAAAAATATAAATCTTAAATTAATATGCGGTTTAGCCTTTGAAAATTCAAGAATAATCGAAAAAAACGATGTGGCTGTGGGGCAGGAGTAATTATTTATATCGATATTAGGTGCATAAATAACAAATAATTAAAATGTAAAATATACGCTATTCTCATTTTTAGAGAATAGCGTTTATTTTAAATATATTGAATAGTTTAAAAATACTCATACTGGCTTTTTTTTAAACGCAGATTGAACTTTTAATGTAGCGCTATATTGAATTAGAACTAAATTAGGTATTAATTTTCAATTGTAATACGTGCAGATGCTGTTGCATTATTGGTTGAGTATGAGCCAGGAGCATCTGTAAATGTACCATCTGAAGAAACAATAATTTGACGTGGTGAATGACTATTCGAATTTGATGTGTTGTTACGACTATTGTTGGAATTGTTTGATGAGCCTGAAGCAATCAGTTGCCCTTGTGGTGCTGATTCGCTGACTAAGGCATTAGTATTGCTATTGGCTGAAGAAATTCCACCAGCATATAAATTGGAATAACGGCTCGTAACACGGCGAACGTAATCCTGTGTTTCACGAAAAGGTGGAATACCACCATATTTTGCAACATTTCCTTCACCCGCATTGTAAGCCGCTAATGCAAGTGAGGTATTGCCATTAAACCGTTTTATTAACCAACCTAGATACTTTGCTCCACCGAAAATATTTTGTTGTGGATCGTAGGCATTAGAAACATTAAAACGCCGTGCTGTTGCAGGCATGAGTTGCATTAGTCCTTGCGCACCAACTGGCGAGCGAGCATTTGAATTAAAGCCCGACTCTGTATGCATAACAGCTTTAATTAAACCTTCCGAAACACCATGCGTTTGTGCTGCTTGACGAATAATATGGTCATACGCATTTTTGCCACGGCTATAACTTGGTAATACCGCTGCTTCAGAATTCCCCCAATTGCTATAACTGTGAATGTTACTGTCAGCATAATAGGTCGCTTTAACTTTAGTGAGCGATTGATCTGAACTTTTGCGATTGGTGAGCAATGTGCTGCCATTCTTATCTTTATAAATATACATTTGGCCTGCGTAGGCAGATAGGTTTACCGATGTAGCACCGATCACCCCAAAAATTAAAAAATATGAATTTTGAATAAATTTTTTCATTGTAGTAATTAGTTTTAACCTCAACTGACAAGCAGGAGTTTATCAAAGTTAATTCAGAAGAAAAACCTTGAATTAATTTTTACCTAAATCTTTTGAAAAAATCAAGTCGTTATTGTTGGCTTAATAATCAAAAAATATTTAATTTATTTTTTCATATAGGTCTATTGACTTGAGTAAGCATATGATTTTAATGTGAAAAAAATAGTGGTTAAAAAGTGATCAATTTAATCAGGATGCCCATTATCTAGGGGCATAGCGCTGTCAAGCCCTAAAGAATCCACACTTTTATCCACAGATTTTGTGGAGAACTGTGGAAAAGTCCAAAAGATAAGCAACTTGGGTGTTAATTAGCCAAAATAAGTGAAGCCCAATGATTGTAAAGTTCACATGATGTCAAAAAGATGACGAAAGGTAGGCTGTAGTAAAAATAAATAATCTTTAGATGCGTAGCGAGGTGAAATCAGATAAAATCGTGCGGTATTTTTTTATGGGTAATACTCGTCTATGTACTCGCCAGTTGAGTCCGATCAAGGGTTTAATTTCAAGCCTGAACTACCAGATAGTTCGGCTTATCATCGTCTATTGAAAAAGCTTCGTCGTCAGGTTGGTCATGCGATTCGTGATTTTAAAATGATCGAAGAAGGTGACAAGGTGATGGTTTGTGTTTCTGGCGGCAAAGACAGTTACACATTGCTTGATATTATGTTGCAGTTTAAACGTATTGCACCCATCAATTTTGATGTCGTTGCTGTTAATTTAGATCAAAAACAGCCTGGTTTCCCAGAAGATGTTTTGCCACGTTATATGGAAGAAAACAATATTCCGTATTACATCTTGGAAAAAGATACCTATACGATTACTAAGCGTCTTACACCTGAAGGTAAAACCTACTGTGCAGTGTGTTCACGTTTACGCCGTGGTTCACTATATGGCTTTGCGCAAGAGATTGGTGCAACCAAAGTAGCGCTTGGGCATCACCGTGATGATATTTTGGCAACATTCTTCTTAAACTTGTTTCATGGTGGTAGCTTAAAAGCCATGCCACCTAAATTGTTGTCTTCGGATAAGAAAAATATCCTGATTCGTCCACTTGCTTATGTGGAGGAAAAAGACATCATCAAGTATGCAGAAATGCGTAAGTTCCCAATTATTCCATGTAATTTGTGTGGTTCTCAGGAAAACTTACAGCGTGCAATTTTGAATGACATGTTACGTGACTGGGATAAACAACATCCAAAACGTTTACATAGTATTTTTGGTGCTTTACAAAATGTATCGCCATCACAACTGGCTGACCGTGAATTGTTTGACTTTGAAAAGTTAGATGAGCAACGAGAGTTTGATATGAAATGCGATACAGAAGAAACGAAAAATCGTCTTGATGTGGTCAATTTGAGTATTGCAGCAGATTAATTTGTTGTACTAAAACATTTAAAAAAACCATTGATCAGGCATTCATTTTATAGTGAGTGCCTGATTTTTATTTGAATTTTGTTCAATCATGTAAAAATTGAACACTGCGTACAAAAAACGTTAGCCCAAAGTAAAATTATCATGCTATAACATTATGCAAGCAAAAAAGCTTCACCCTGATGTTGTTGGGATAGACAACACAATAAATTGAATAAATACATTGAGGAATGATCATGGCTGCATTTTTAACTGATGATTGGTTTGCAACTGTCGAAAAACTTACAGCAGAAGCTGGTGATTTAAACTTGCCACCTGCATTGGCTGGTCTTGCAATTAACCTAGTTGTTTCTGATGCGTCTGGTGATACAGAACTTGCTTTAGATGGCGGAAAGATTGTTAAAGGTAGTTCTGCAAGTGCTAAAACAACACTAAATATGGATGCTGAAACGTTACGTAAAGTATTCTTAGAGTTCGATATGGCTGCCGCAATGCAAGCATTCATGACAGGTAAAATAAAAGTTCAAGGTGATATGTCTCAACTTATGGCTTTGCAAACTGCAAAACCAAGCCAAGAACAAAAAGATTTATTCAAGAAAGTTCTTGAACAAACTGCGTAATTGAAGCTCTAAATCAATTACAGTATTGAAAAAAAGCTTATCTCTAGTCTAGAGATAAGCTTTTTTTTTTGCTTAAATGAAATGACGTAGAAGCCTATTCATTTAGAATGTAGATTTGCTGAAACGAGATGACTTAAATTTCAAGTAATTTCGGTGAAGTCTTAATGTGTTCGAGATATGACCGAATACGCGTTACATATTGAACGGCTTGTTTATAACGTCCATTACTCGCCTGATTGTGCTGTAAAAAGTTATACATCGTCATCCAATCATTTGGGTTTTTGCCCTGAGCACGTAGACGTTTTTGAATACCATCTACAGCACCTGGCCCCATATTGTAAGCCACTAACGCAAACCAGTTACGATCGGGGTTACGAATGTGGGAGTAGCGAGACAGCATTTGATCAAAATACTTTGCGCCGCCTTGAATACTTTGAGCAGGGTCAGTACGGTTGCTTACGCCCATCGCTTTCGCCGTATTATTAGTCAGCATCATAATGCCACGAACACCTGTGGGAGAAACAGAGTCGGGTTTTAAATATGATTCTTGATAACCAATGGCTGCCAAGAAGTGCCAATCTAGATCATATTGCTGTGCCGTTTTCTGAAAGCTTGCCTTATAGATGGGCATGCGTTTGCTCAGATCACGTTGAATGATATTCCAATCTTGCTGCTTAATCACATTACGGTTATAAAAAGAGGCAAGTTGTTGAATTGAACCATTCTGTTTACTTTGACAGATAAAACCACTTGCAGTATCGGTCAAAGGGTCTTCACTACTTTTGAATACCCAATTGATCTTATTACTCAGACCATTTTTACTCAGGCTACTAAAATCTCCACAGGTTGCTGAAAAACTTGTGAGTTTTTTTTCCTCAATGGTTTGGATATCGGCTGTAGTAATGGCAAAGCTTGCTTTACCTTGTGAAACCATTTTCAATGCAGTGGCATTATCAGGAACTGTTTTCAAATCAAGTTTTACATTTAGACTACGAGCGTAGTTGTTCGCAAGGTCGTGTGCAAAACCATGTTTAAAGCGACCATCCTTAAAGACAATAGATGGATTGGATACAGCAACTACGGTCAGTTTGTTTGAGTTAAGTACGGTATTGTACTGATTTGCTTTTGTTGCATTGATTGTGTGGAATGGAACAAATAAGCAACTTAATACAAGAATTTTCAGAGGGAGTGGTTGAAAAAATGAGTTTAGGCTAAGCCTCGACCCAGAAGTTGAACTACTGTGCATGTTGTCTCCGCTACAGGTAATTACTGCCCAGAAAAATTCACAGCTATGGAGCCAAATGAATTCTTAAAAGTGTTTAAATACAATAAGGGTGGGCAATTCATGGACGTCATTCATAATGACATATGGGAAATATTTGTAGAAAAACTACAAAAATAAATAGTAATGTTACTAAAGATGGCGCGTATAATACTGCTTATTTTTTGACTTGTCAAATTTTGTACAATTTTACGTATTTTGTAATGATTTAAGTTGTTGATATATAATATTAAAAATATTTACCAACTTTAGTAATTAAAATACGTTATAACATGCGATATTAAGTAAACGTATGTAAGATTGATCACAGACTATATTATGAAATCAAACTTAATTACCCGTGAGGGACATGATTTATTGGTCGCGGAATTAAAGCGGCTTTGGCATGAAGAAAGACCTGAAATTACTAAAAAAGTAAATTGGGCAGCAAGCCTTGGTGATAGATCGGAAAATGCTGATTATCAGTACAATAAACAAATACTTAGAAAAATTGACCGCCGTGTACGTTATTTGGGTAAGCGTTTGGAAGAATTACGTATCATTGATTTTTCACCTGAACAGGATGGTAAGGTTTATTTTGGTGCATGGGTTGATATTGAAAATGATGAGGGTGATGTTAAAACATTGCGTGTTGTCGGTATCGATGAAATTTATGATCACCATCCTCAAAATATTTCCATTGATTCACCTATGGCTCGAGCTTTGTTATCGAAACAGGTCGATGATGAGGTTGAGGTGGTAACGCCGTTGGGTAAAAAGCATTGGTATATCAACTCAATTCGCTACAAACAGGATTAAACTATACAATGGCGTTAAAATTGTTCTAAATTTACCCACTTGATTTGAAAATAGGTGAAAGTATTTGCTTATAATCAAAATTATTTATATTATGACGCCCATGGAAGCGTGGCAGAGCGGTTGAATGCACCGGTCTTGAAAACCGACGAGGGTGTGAGTCCTCCGTGAGTTCGAATCTCACCGCTTCCGCCAAATATCTAAAAAGCCCTTGTATTTGCAAGGGCTTTTTTTCATTTATGTTTATAACAAAAAATAATTCGTATGAAGAGTTTTTAACAATAAATAGTATTTATCATTTCATACAGGAGCTGATTTAAAGTGAAAAAGTGATACAGATAGTCTAACTCTACATAAAAAGAATGAGTTGTCATTAGGGAAGATGTTATTTCAGAATATGCGTGATTAGCTTATGATGAAAATAATAAGAAAATAAAACACTGAGTTGGTTGTGCAAATATGTATTTAAATCATGAGATATTAGATGATATTGACTAAAGCATTTTCGAGATCTAATAGCGATATTTCGCAATAAGATGATCTTTAAATGCTTGAAGGAATGAAATAATTTAGTTATTTTAAAGTGTCTATAATTTAATCAATAACAAATTATTAAAATTAAACATAAAATAGAGTTTTTATAAAAAGTGACTCGAATAAGAGGATAATAAATCCTCCTATTCGAAATGAAAAAATTAATTTTATTGAGAGTTCAATGCATTATTTAAAAGTGGAAGGTTTTGCCCTGTCGCTGCAGCGAGAATAAAGTTTTGGCTCTGTTGAGTAATTGTCCATTTTTGGTTGTTACCACCACCACAACCATAAGTGATTAATTTACCACGACCATCTGGTGTAGGCGTCCAACCACCACTCAAATCAAGGCAACTGTTGTTTTGTCGAAATTGCTGAGTAGAGCCTGAAATAGGTGTTTCCCAAATTTGATTACTCGTATTGTTATTACATTGAGCTAGCGCAGCTCCAGATAAACAATATGCAGGATATTGAACACTATGGACCTTACCTACGGCATCATGAATCCATAACGTTGAGTTACTGCCATCACAACCGTTTTTACCACTGATAAAGACTTCAGGTAATCCTGTTGTTGTCGAAATTTCAGTTTTCATACAAGCGGAATTCATATTTGGCATGACCAACATGGTTGCCCCAGCCATAGGATCACTGTTATTGAGACCAAGCGTACTGACAAAATTTTTCAAAGCAATATTCGCTGCGTTAACATTACCCTTTAAATCAGTATGATAGACATTGATCCAGCGATTTAAACGATACAATATTTTTTCTTGTGCTTCATAGCGATCTAATTCAGCAGAGGCAGCAGGTGATAACTCTTGTCTATAGTCACGATAAGCCTTGTAAAGTACTTTATTACGCGTAGATAGGCTTGGAATAGCCTTACCTTGATTGTTTAACAAAGCTAGCTCCAGCTCTGGTAATTCGACTTTACGTAGTGCATCAAAACCATATTTCTGACCAAATATAACCGCTGGTGGTAATGGGTTTGCATACACAGGAATATTAATAGATGATAGCTTAATGGCTTGTTGGTTCACCTGTTTACAATATAAATCAACTTGTTGAGGGTTGTCATTTTGTGCTAAATTCACATGAATTTTATTGGCGTTGCTGCCCATACGTGTAGGTGCTAAAGCAATGTCTTCTGCTGCTTTATTGCTATAATTAATATGTAACCAACAGCTGGCATTATTCAGATTGGTATTGGTTTTTGGTAGACTAAATACATTACCCCAATTACCACGTGCGGCAGGATATAGAAGACCTGTATTAGCAATAGGATCATAACCACCGACTATGGTAAACACAGGCACACCAAACTGAGTCGGTTTTAAAAAATTACCATCTACACTGTTATACCAAACTTGATTCGAGTTAGGTACTTTGGGTTGATAAACTTCCATTTGACGTGTAGTCGCATTCCAAACTTTATACCCTGTTGGAGAAGTTTGATCCCAAACGGGTTTGCTAAAAGCAGGCTGAATTTTATGATAGGTACTATAACCCGTATAATGCGTATAACGTGATAATGAGCTTTGGAAACTTCCCCCAGCCATTGAATCAGGTGCAAATGTATATTGATTATTGAATAATACTGTACCGTTTAGACGGTTTGATAAATCTGTAACATTCCAACGAATATTGCCTCGCATACGATCACGATGTGCCATATATCCCCAACCGCTGTCGTGGTGATGAGAGGCCCAAAAATAGTTCTCACCACTTTGACCAGGATAATGTCCTAAACCATAGTGGTGACCAATTTCATGACTAAATTCATTATCTACAGAATCAATCAGCGTTAGAATTCCATTTCCTCCACTTAAACCATGTGTAACATCTCCATTTTGGTATTTGCCACGTGCATGGTGAATCACGACACTTTGGGTCACTTGCGGTTGCTGCTGACTCACCATACCTGAGCTAGTAACACCCCAGTTAGCGAGATTGATCCCTGTACTAAAGGTGGATTTTGCAGTATCACCACGCATGTCACCACCATATACATCACCGCTAGTATCACTGATGGCATCATAAATCTTGCCAGATCCCACCATGACTCTGTTTAAAATCATATCATCGTATCGACTAACAGTAATTTTTGCAGCAGGAATCGTCTGTAAATAATCTGAACCAGCCTGCTCAGGTTGGTTCAAAAATAAATAATTGCCATTAGGTGGATTGGTCAACATACCTAAACGAATAGATTGGACAAGCAACTCACCCGGTGCAGCAAAATCAATTAAATCAGCTGCTAAACGACCATTTTTACGAGACTTTGCATCTACAATTCTAATATTTAAACCGGGTTTTACCTCATCCCACTTTAAAGCTGCGCTCCAGGCACGTTTAGAATACTGGACGGCTGGTCGATCGGTATTGGTTTGGTCAGAAGCAGGGATTTGAGTAGGATCTTGTAGTGCTATACGGCGTATTAATCGACTATTCAAATAAATCTCAGCATTTAAGCTTTCTATCTCGCCCATTTCTGGGGTGGGCGTGACCAATAACAGCGCATCTTTTTCACTGGTTAAACGAGGCATTTGTTTTGCTGCATTGCCTTGTGGATCAACCGTATGGTTTTGTGCAAATTGAATCATCGCTGCAAAATTACCCGTGAGGTCATTACGAACCACACGAGTATTTCCAGTTGCGTCTTGATCATAAAAGCCGAGTGTTGCGTCGTCAAAAATATCCTTAGTTGGTTCTGGATATGTAGCATAGGTTGTCAATGTGCGTGACTCAATAGATGCCTGTACTGGTGCAGAACTAGGTATTAATTCTAAATGATTATTCTCCGTTGTATTTTGTGAGTTTTCATCATATGCGGCAAATAATAGTGCCGATATACAAAGTGATAATGTACTAATTGAATATTTTCTTGAGATTTTCATACCAATATTGACCAAATTGATGATTTTTTGATAAATAATATGTTCTGTATATTATTTGGATGTTGTTTAAATAATATATTAAATATTATTTAAATGTAGATAATTAGATTTTTATAATATGTGATTTTGTTGTTGTTTTTATTTTTAAAACATAGAAAAAGTCAATTTTTTTTATTTTTATTTTAACTACATCTTGTTAATTTGTTGAAATTATTTATTATTTGTTAATTTATAATGTGTGAGTTTGAATAGTAGTTTGACAATTATTGTTATAAATGATCAATTTTTATTATTTGTTCTTTTATTTTTAATTTTTTGTATATTTATATTAATTAAAACAATGTATCTTTCTTTGTTGTTGGTTTTCTTACTTTATTAATAATAATCTATTATTATTTTTTATCGGAAATGATATTGAGGTCACATAATTTAAATTGTGAATACATTTTCTGATTGAAAATAAAACAGAAATAGATACTCAGTGTTAAAATTAAATTTGAAGGTAGGCTATAAATGAATAAGGTTTATAAGACAGTATGGAATAAGCGTCTAAATTGCTCTCAAGTAACTTCTGAACAAAGTAGAGGGTATTCAAAAAACAGTCAGTCCTCATCCCAAGTCAAACCTGTAGAAGTACAAAAAAATTGGTTTGATTTTGCTCGACTAGCCTTATTAAGTTTAGCCCTACTTCCATTATCTGTATGGGCAAGTATTTACGATACTCAGTTACCAACAGGAGGCAATATAACTGTTGGCTCGGCTCAAATTAGTCAAAATAACAATACGCTGAATGTTCATCAAAATAGTCAAAATGTTGGAATTCAATGGAATGATTTCAATATTGGACAAAATGCTACGGTTAACTTTCATCAGCCAAATTCATCTTCTATTGCTGTAAACCGTGTTTTAGATAGTAATGCTAGCCAAATTATGGGGAAATTGAACGCCAATGGTCAGGTATTTTTACTGAACCCGAATGGTGTCATTTTTTCAAAAACGGCTCAAGTGAATGTCGGGGGGATTGTTGCATCGACATTAAATGTAACAGATGGCGATATTATGAGTGGCAACTTTACTCTAAAAAATCAGGGTGGTGCAGGTAAAGTTGAAAACCATGGTTCCATTATTGCCAATGGTGGTGTGATTGCTTTTATTGCGCCGAATGTGATTAATACGGGGAATGTTGAGTCTAAAAATGGCGTGATTCATTTTACTGCCGCAGATCAGGTAACTTTGCATTTACAAGATGGTCAATTGACTGAATATCAAGTCGATATTGGAACTTTACAAGGTTTGATTGACAACCAAGGCGCTATTCTCGCTAATAATGGCGCTGTATATTTAACTGCGAAAGCCAAAGATAGTTTAAGTAAAGCAGTTGTTAATCATAGCGGGATTATCGAAGCCAACCGTTTAACGAAAAATGCCAAAGGTGAAATTGTCCTTCTCGCGGATATGGAGCAAGGTACAGCCAATATTAATGGTGTGCTGAAAGCTGAAGGAAAAAATGGGCAAGATGGAGGCTTTATTGAAACCTCAGCTGCTACGGTTCATATTGGACAAGATACTCAGGTATCGACCAAGGCCGAGGGTGCCAAGACAGGTACATGGCTTATCGATCCAACTGATTTCACTATTCATGGGGGCACAGGGGCAGCAACGGGTAGCGGAATTGGAGCGATCACATTACAAAATAATTTGAATAACACCTCAATTCAGCTTGAAACACAAAATACAGGAAGTGAAAAAGGTGATATCCATGTCAACGCAGCAGTGACATGGAATAAAGACACTACACTTACGCTAAAAGCACATAACGATATCAACATCAATGCCAATATTACAGCTCAACATCAAGATGGAAAAGTTGAACTACTATATGGGCAAAATGGTGAAAAAAATGCCAACTATTATTTAAATAATAATGCTCAAATCAATTTACAAGCAGGTCAAAATTTTAGTACCCAAAAAGGCACAAATACAGTCAATCGTATTGATTATACAGTCATTACACAGTTAGGGAATGAGGGCTCAACATCAGGTACAGACTTACAGGGGATCAATGGCGATTTATCTGGAAATTATGTTTTAGGTGCAGATATTGATGCGACTGTAACGAAAGATTGGGGGAGTTTTGATGAACAAGGTTTTAACCCAATTGGCAATGAGTGGGATGGCAGTTTTACAGGACGTTTTGATGGCTTAGGACACAAGGTTTCTAGTCTCAATATCGATCGAAGCTATGCTTATGGTGTAGGGTTATTTGGCTCAATCCAAGATGCTATTGTTCGAAATGTTGGTGTTCAAAGTGGCAGCATTCGTGGTGATAGTTTTGTTGGTGGTTTGGTTGGACAAAGTCACAATAGCTTGATTGAAAATAGCTTTAGCCGTGCCAATGTGGAAGGAATTGCGACGATTGGCGGTTTGGTCGGAGGCAACTACGATGGCAGTCAAATTCAAGATTCTCATGCGACAGGAAATGTAACAGGTGGAGATTTTTCACTGTATGTAGGTGGTCTAGCAGGTGCAAATGACAACGCTCAGATTGAAAACTCCTATGCCACTGGGACAGTGAAAGGTGATGAAATTGTCGGTGGACTCGTCGGAGATAATAATAACAATGCCGTGATTGATCGCAGTTATGCAACAGGTCAAGTTACAGGGGGGAGCAATGTCGGAGGTTTAGCTGGAAACTCATATTACGGTTCAGAAATTAAAGACAGTTATGCAGTCGGTTCAGTGACAGGCAATAACATTGTGGGTGGATTAGTCGGTGAAAATCTTGCTGCGAGTATTAATACTAGTTATGCCTTAGGTAAAGTTGCAGCGACAGATAAGACTGCAGGTGGTTTGGTCGCGAAAAATACCCAAGGCACTGTAAATAACAGTTATTGGGACAAAGACCGAACAGGTCAAACGACGAGTGCAGGCAGTGCAAATAAAAATGGTCTAGCAAGTCAGGATATGTTCAAAGCAGATCAGTTTATCGGTTTTGATTTTGACACCGTTTGGGGAAATGCCAATGATCAAACCACGCCATATTTACAAAATCACAAAGGTAGCAATCAGGTCATTAAGAAAGATGATGTTACAGGCGCCTTTTATGGTGTGATTCAAACCATTCAACAATTACAAGCGGTGAATAATCAACTCGATGGGCATTATCTTATTGGTAATGACATTGATGCCAGTGCTACGCAAAGTTGGGGTGATTCTGAAGGTAATGGTTTTAAATCTATTGGTGATCAAGACACTGCATTTACAGGTGTAATTGATGGTTTAGGTCATCAGATAAAAGAACTGTATATAGACCGAAAAAATAGCGACCAAGTGGGTTTAATTGGAATCAATCAGGGCACAGTTAATCATCTCAGTATAAAAGATGCCAACATTACGGGACGTGATTTTGTTGGTGGTGTAATTGGTCAAAACGAAGGGCAAGTGAGTGAAATCTATAGTTCTGGTACGATTACGGGGCAGAAGCATGTAGGTGGGCTGCTCGGAAGTAACAATCAGACTGTACATGAAGTGTATAGCACTGCGAATGTAAGTGGACAACAGCAAGTCGGTGGTTTAGTTGGACAAAACACAGGAATACTTCAGGATATTTATAGTACTGGAGATGTCAAAGGTGTCGATCAGGTTGGTGGTTTGGTCGGATTTAATAGCCAAAATGCGAATATTAAAAATGCTTTTACAACAGGAACTGTGACGGGAGCAAGCAAAGTCGGTGGTGTAGTTGGTCAAAATGACGGTACGCTGGTAGCAACCTATTGGAATACCGATCATCAACAAACGACATCGAAAGGTGTAGGCGAAGGTTTAGGTGATGCAATAGGTCTGACTACTGAACAAATGAAACATGCTAAAAACTTTTCATTCCTCAATGAAGATAGTCAACTAGGCGGTAAAGATACGGTTTGGCGAATCTATGAGGGAAATACAAGCCCCTTGTTACGTCGGTACTTAACAACAGTTGATTTATCGCTCAAAGATAAAAATACCATCTATAACGGTAAGGAACAGCATTTCGCAGATGTTTGGGGATTAGATGAGTCTAAGTATAAAGCTCAAGGTCAAGTTAGTGGAACAAATGCAGGCGACTATAAAGCGACCTATTATTCAGATGATCAACAAGGCTACGACTTTATTGGAAATGAAGGCACTTTAACCATCGATAAAGCAAAAGTCACTGTGACTGGTTCGAGTGAAACGGACAAAATTTATAATGGTCAAAATCAGTCCATGAGCCGTCCAGACTATACCGTGAGTGGTATGGTCAATGGTGAGAGTGAAATATTATTGGGTTCAATTTCGGCTTCAGGTGTAACAGGTAAAGACGCAGGAACTTATGACAATAAAGTGACAGGTGAAAATCAGTCAACTCAGAATTACGACATTGTCTATGTCGATGGTAAATTTATTATTAATAAGAAAAAAATTACTGTCACTGCTCTAGATGAAACTCGTGAATATAATGGATTTAATCAACAGATAAATAGTTTTAAGGCTGAAGGTTTGGTCGATGGTGAGAATGAAAGTGTTTTAGCCAACAGTGTGAATGCACTTGCTACACGTAAAGATGCAGGCACCTACGATCATTTGGCTGCATATAAAAATGGAAGTGGTGATAAAAATTATGATATTACCTTCCAAAAAGGAACTTATACCATCACCAAAGCCAATGCCACTGTCAAAGGAAATAATCTCGATACGACTTATAATGGAATAGTACAAAACCAAGGTGGATATGTCGTTTCAGGTTTGAAAGGTAATGATAAACAAGGTGTTTTAGGTAATATTGGCAATACGGCTGCAAGTGGTAAAAATGCAGGCCAATATCAGAATACAGTATCAGGTGCAGAGTCTAGTGCTAACTATAATATTGTGTATGAAAATGGCGTATTGGATATTGCCAAAAAACAAATCACAGGCTCAATTAGTGCACAAGACAAAGTCTACGATGGCACGACCAATGCGATTGTGAATGGTAGTCTGAATGGTGTGATTAGTGGTGACAATGTCAATATCACAGCACAAGGTCAATTTAGCGATAAAACTGCAGGCTCAAATAAGAGTGTGAATGTATCAGGTGCTTTAAATGGTACAGATGCAGGCAACTACGCGCTTTCAACGAATCTGCAAACCCAAGCCA
>NZ_JBJZOR010000008.1:0-150619 GCF_046269225.1 Acinetobacter sp. TY2 | reverse complement strand
GGTGGGCGCTGACGGGATCGAACCGCCGACATTCTGCTTGTAAGGCAGACGCTCTACCAACTGAGCTAAGCGCCCTTTACGACTTCATCGCTTGTGTGGTGCATTATAGAGAAACTTCACAGCCTGTCAAACGCTTTTCATGAAGAAATTGCGTTTTCACGCTCGAGTGATTAAAAAATAGATTATTTTCATTAAAAATGGTGTTTTTTGTATGTTTTTTATCTATTTAAAGATAAGGAATTAATCGATCCATATTTCAATTTTCAATTTTATGCTCAGACAAATATACTAAATCCCCTTCTTTCACCCACTCAAACAGTTCTTCAAGCGGTGTTGTATGCATGCGAATACAACCATGTGAGCGTGGAATACCCATCGGTTCACTCTCAGGTGTACCATGAATGTAAATATATCGGTTAAATGTATCGCAACCTTCTCCCTTGTTAAATCCTTCTTCCAAACCACTGAGCCATAAAATACGAGTCAAAATCCAATCTCGTTCGGGATTCGCGGCACCAAACTCAACAGAATAAATTTCCCCTGTCATTTGACGCGCTTTAAATACAGCATTGGATGGCGCATCTGCACCAATTTTTTGTTCTATACGATGCCAACCTCTAGGCGTTTTACCAGTATTTTCAATTTCACCAATTCCATTAAGTCCCGTTGATACGGTGTAAAACTTATTATGTTTCGGTAATGAAAGCGTTTGCGAGGCTAAATCGATAATAATGTCGGCTTGCTCTATGGAATACATATTTTCTCTCTTTATTGTGTTTATCTCGTTTACCTGACTATTTTCATAACTTAATTTGGCAAATGTTCTTTATTTGGATTCAGTCGTTGCTTCTGGTTCAGGACGCATCCAAAGCCAAATAGCCACACTGAGCATGATAAGATCCGTAAATACTTTTACAGCAATCGGTGCATTGGTAAGTAACATCATGATGCCACTAATCAACATCATGATACTTGCAATCCACTTCGCTTTACGAGGGACTGTACCATTTGCACGCCATGCACGTAAGGTTGCACCGTACTTGGGATGGTTCATTAACCATGTATCCACCTGAGGCCATCCTTTAGATGCTGCCCAAGCTGCTAAGATCAAGAAAACCGTTGTCGGCATACCCGGCAATAACGCACCTATAAATCCGAGTATTATAAATAGAATGACTAGACTTCGCCAAAACACGATTCTCATACAGCAACCCATTTAAAACAATGCTGCAAGTATATATGCTTCAAGCGTGCTTCTGCTGTAGATTTTATATTTCTAAAAACGATTGATGGATACTTTATGACAATGCTTTTTGAACCATGGAAACAGTTTCAACATTCTGCTGTTCGACAATTGGCATTTAGCATTGCAAGCCCTAATATTTTATCCAATATCCCACCAGAGTTATCACTACAGCATGTTTTTGATTTACATCCAAATGGGTTTTGGCAACAACAATATGAAAATTACCATTCTCGTTTGCTTGAACTTGATCAAAACCCTCAGCCCTTAATTGACTTTCTTGCACAGCTAAAGAGTACGCGCTTAGGCTTACGTTTTGAATATTTAATGTGGTTTTGGCTACAGGATGATATGTACCATCATTTCAAACTCATTGGACATAGCATCCAAATTATTCAAGAGAAACAAACCTTAGGTGAACTCGATTTTTTAATATTCAACACGCAAACACAACAAGTTGAACACTGGGAGGTGGCTTTAAAATACTATCTCGCCGAAGCCAATTTAAGCCTACCGCATTGGTACGGTTTAAATCGAACCGACACCCTACAGCGTAAACTTAATCATTTCACACAAAAGCAATTTCAGTTTGAAACTGTTCAAAATCACTCTATTCAAAAGCGTTTTGCTGTTTTTAAAGGACAGCTTTATCTACCAACCATCCTCAAAAATATTTTAGACAATGATTATCTGGCTTTAAATATACCAACGTGGGTCAACCAAGCACGTAATATTGGTTATTGGGGGCATCATATTCCTCAGCCAAATTACTATCGATTACAACGGCAAGAATGGATTTGTCATGATGCAACACTTTCATCACCTCCTGCATATTGGTGGAGCAATGGCCTATACAAAAGTACAGAAAAAGAACAGTTTTATATGTTTCGTCAAGCATCTTTTATTTGTTTGAATGTTGAACAATTGTAGTTTATTGAATTTTGGCATACACAACTAAGTAATTGAAGCGTAAAACAGTAATGGCAAGTCTTGTTAATTTTGCACGCTACAAGAAATTTAAAATAATTTAATCTGGAGATTAAAGATGAAAAAAATTTTAGTTGCTTCAATGCTTTTTGCTTTCGTTTTAACAGGTTGTAATACCGTTAAAGGTGTCGGTAAAGATGTCTCTAAAGCGGGTGATGCCGTTTCGAATTCTGCCGATAAAGTTGAAAAGAAATTGTAATTTTCAACAAATCCATAAGAAACCCTGTATCTATGCAGGGCTTTTTATGCGATTTATATTTGCTAATCACTCAATTTTCATAACTGCTCTTTTTTAAAATATCTATAAGCCTTATTCATCACTCATTTCACATGCACATAATTCATAAATTTTTTTATTACCATATAAAATATCGTATTTTATTTTATTTCAGAATTATCTTGCTCTATGATAAGCATCAATTTGATTAATCGATGCTTGTGTATGAATCGCTCTGAAACGCTGGAACTCAGTTTACAACTCCTTCGCCAACCTTCAGTCACGCCTGTAGATCATACCTGCCAAACCATTATGGCAGACCGCTTGAGCGCCATTGGTTTCAATATCGAAAATATGCGTTTTGAAGATGTAGATAACTTATGGGCACGCCGTGGTACAACTGAACCCGTATTCTGTTTTGCAGGTCATACAGACGTTGTACCAACAGGTCACCTTGACTCATGGGAATCAGACCCGTTCTTACCTGAAATCCGTGATGGTAAATTGTATGGTCGTGGTAGTGCCGATATGAAAACTGCTTTGGCAGCCATGGTGGTTGCTTCTGAGCGTTTCGTTAAAAACCATCCTGACCACAAAGGTTCCATTGCCTTTCTCATTACTTCTGATGAAGAAGGTCCATCAATTAACGGTACAGTCAAAGTCGTAGAGACCCTTGAAGCACGTAAGGAAAAAATGACTTGGTGTTTAGTAGGTGAACCATCTAGCACTGATACTTTAGGTGACATTGTTAAAAATGGTCGTCGTGGCTCACTCAATGCCAAACTGACTGTAAAAGGCAAACAAGGTCATGTGGCATATCCGCACCTTGCCATCAATCCAATTCACGCTGTGTCTAAAGCGCTGTCTGAGCTATGTGAAACAGTTTGGGATCATGGCAATGAATACTTCCCTGCAACATCATTCCAAATTTCAAATATTCAATCAGGTACAGGTGCAACCAACGTTATTCCAGGTACGCTGACTACCTTATTTAACTTCCGCTACTCAACCGAAGTAACGGCTGAAGAGCTTAAAGCACGTGTACTTGAAGTTTTAAATCGTCATAATGTGCAATATGACATTGAATGGACACTTTCAGGTTTACCGTTTTTAACGCCCGTTGGTGAATTAGTGAATGCTGCAACAAAAGCCATTAAAGATGTTACAGGCACAGACACTGAACTATCAACGAGTGGCGGTACATCAGATGGTCGTTTTATTGCACCTACAGGCGCACAAGTACTCGAATTAGGTGTATTAAATGCAACGATTCATCAAATCAATGAACACGTTAATATTGCTGAATTAGAGCCATTGGCTGAAATTTATGAACAAATTTTAGTAAATTTACTTACCTAATTTCTCATCTATTTCAATAGACCTTTTAAATACAAAAAGGACGTTCTAAAACGTCCTTTTTGTATTTCAATCAGATTGGCTTAATTTTAAAGCGCAATACCAATTTTTTTCTGAATAAACTCTAAATCAGGCACGTGATAAGTGGTTTGACCAATCAATACATAATACGCAACACTTTTGTCTTTAATCGTACGATTATCATCAACCACCTCCGAAATACGTAAGCGAATTGATCTCGGCATTTCATTACACATCAGTGCAAATCGTTGATTAGCCTGTTCCCCTTCAACAACTAGTGCTACACCTAGTGTTATATTTGGATTACTCACACTGAATACTGGAAGCTTAACATCATGCCATTCAACCTTATCGACATTAATTGCACTATCGAGTGCAGATAAGACAACATTCTGAGGTAATAACATCGCTTCTTTATCATGACAGTCAATAATATACGCATCAATAAATCCAGTCGAAACCGTAATTAAATGTTGTAGCTCTTGACTGCTGACCTGATCAAATGCAGCACTGATTTCTTTCTTCGCCATCAATATACCTCCCGCTTGTCAGTCAATAAATCTTCTATATTTTCCAACAATTCAGCTTCTTGGAAGGGTTTACCCATATAGTTCGTTACTCCCAAGCTAAATGCACGCTCACGATGTTTTTCACCTGTACGAGAGGTAATCATAATAATTGGCAATTCACGATGAATTTCATGATGGCGAACCAAGTTCGTCACTTCAAATCCGTCCATACGTGGCATTTCAATATCAAGCAACATCAAGTCCGGTTTCACACTTTCAAGTTGCTCAATGGCATCTACACCATCTTTTGCCGTAATCACATCAAAACCATGTCGTTCCAATAAACGTGATGTTACTTTACGTACTGTTACGGAGTCATCAACAATCATCACCAAACGGCGCTGATCACGCTTACGATTTAGATCACGATGATCAATACCATCTTTAACGCGCTGTGTTGATTGGATTTGGCGCGCAATATTTTGCCCATCTAGGATCAGACAGACATGACCATCACCCATGATAGTCGCACCTGAAATTGCACCAATGCTTGAGAATTGCTGCCCAATCGCCTTAACCACAATCTGAGAACGCGAACCAACCAACTGATCAACAAGTAAAGCAATACTCTGCCCCATACTGCCTTTAATGAGCAATACAGGTAATGAATGACCAATTCCTTGTAAACGAGGTGCAGGCTGATTCAATACAAACTCTGACAAATAGCGTAATTTATAAGATTGGTTATCAATACCAAAGAACTCTTCTTTACTATCAAAGAATTCTTCTAATGCCACAGGTGAAATACGCACAATACGATCAATTTGTGATAATGGAACCGCAAACTGCTGATCACCAACTTTCACCATCAAAGCGTCACTTACCGCTACCGTTGTCGGTACACGAATGGTAAATATCGAACCTTGACCTAGTGTGGATTGGACGGTGACTTGCCCACCCATCGACTTAATTTCACTTTGCACAACATCAAGTCCAACACCACGACCAGAAATCTGTGTGACTTGTTTTGCTGTACTGAAACCTGGGTGGAAGATATATTGTAAAATATCTTCTTGGCTCAGCTTTTGATCTTTTTGAATCAAGCCTTTTTCAATAGCTTTAGCTTTAATTATTTCAGCATCTATGCCTTTACCATCATCACTAAATTCAACAATAACATCTGTACCTTGACGGCTAATGTTCAATTCAATCCGACCAGTTTCTGGCTTTTGTACTTGCTGACGAACGTCTTGCTCTTCAATACCATGGTCAATCGCATTTCGTAACATATGTTCAAGTGGCGAAACCAATTTTTCCAAAATTGTGCGGTCAAGCTCGCCTTCGGTATTATTAACAATCAAATCAGTTGGACGATTCAATGTTGTTGCTGTTTGACGAACTAAACGTTGTAAACGTGGCAATAATCTTGAGAATGGAACCAAACGTGTCCGCATCAAACTTTCTTGAATTTCAGCTTGAATACGTGATTGTTGTAATAACAAACTTTCTGTATCGCGAATCTTTTCTGCAATAGTGGTTTTGAAGTCAACCAAATCCGATGCAGACTCTGCCAAAGATTTAGACAATTGATTCAGTGATGAATATTGGTCCATTTCTAAGGGGTCAAAGTCTGCATAACGTGAACCTAAATCCCCATGTTTTGCAATAATTTGTGATTCAAGCTCACCCTCCATTCGACGTAACTGATCGGCTAGACGCTTAATTGCAAGCTCCATATCAACCAATGTATTACCAAGCTGACCTAAGTCCATCTCGATACGTGAACGGTTGATTGCATTCTCACCTGAAAGATCAATCATTTTTTCAATCAAATCAGCTGAGATACGAATCATCTCGCTATTCTGATCAGACTGAGTTGATTGATCCCAGTCACCAAACATTGATGGTGGTTCTGCGCCATCACCTTGAATAAACTCAATCGGACTATGATCGAGCAATAAATCTGTACGTGTCAGCTTATTCGGCAGTTGTACACTAACATCGACATACTGAATATTGCTCAGATTATGTTTTAAACTATCGTAGTGCTGATAATTCTGCTTTTGAATCGCTTCTTTGAGCCATTTTTCAGCAGTTTGTAGCAATGCATCGTATGCATTTGAGTTAAAGTTACTAACAGCAAATTGCTCAAAAGCATTTTCCAGTTCATACGCAATTGAAGCAACGAGATCCAGATGGATCATCTTTGCCCCACCTTTCAAACTATGAAAAATACGCTGCAATTGTAGAAGTAAGCTTCGGTTACCACGTTCATCAAACCACTGTTTTAATAATGGTTCTGCTTCGCTCAATAATTCTTCTGCTTCTTCAAAGAATGTTTCTCGTGCAATCAGTTCAACATGATCAATCTCTTGCTCATCAATTGAATTATCTGTATGTGAACTTTCAACCTCATCAAGAATCGGTGACGCCACATCATCTGCATTCGTATCTGGATGATCAAGCATTTGATCAGCAACGGGTTGATCAGATTTAGCTTGTTCAGTTGACTCTGTTGTTACAAGTTCAGCAGGTTGTTTTTCAATATTACGAAGTAGATCAACAATATTTTCAGATGGATAATCAACACTTTGATCACGAATAATCTGCAAGCGATCTGCAATATCATCCTGTACCAAACGAATACTCTGAACCAATTGTTGTGTTGGTTGCATTTGATTCTTAATAATACGTTCATAAATGGTTTCAAGCTCATGTGCAATCCAACCCACATGTTCAGCTTGTGCCATATTTGCTCCCCCTTTCAGGGTATGCAAATGACGCATCAAATTATTCAATGCTTTAGTACTACTTAGATCTTTAGACCACGTATTGAGGTCTGTATCCATCTCAGCGAGTAATTCATCCGCTTCTTCAATGAAAATTTCCATAATGGTTTCATCAAAATTGCGGAAACTTTCAGCTGAATCGAACTTTTTCTTATCGTCACGAATACGCTGCGCAACAACTTGTGTTAAAGACGCTGTATTATTTGCAACAGATAAAACCTTTGAAACAGCTTCAACATCATCATGGCTTTGTACTTCAATCGTTTCCTGTACATCTTCTACAGGTTGCAGTTCTTGATGTACATAATCACTCAAGTCTTGTATCACTTGATGTGCTTCAGCACTCAGACTGACACGCTGTCCAGATGCAAGTGTATCGAATAAATGAATGAATTCTTGATGTACGCGAGTAAACAACTCAAAAGCATAATCTGTATTGAGTAATTCAGGTTTTTCAAGCACAGCTTCATAAGCGGATTTTAATCCACTTGTAAATTCAAAAATTCCTTGCGATGCGCGATTATTAGTATTTTGAATCAATAAATCTGCTTGCTGAATAAGCTGCTCAAAGTAGCTTGAATGTTCAGCATGTGCACGCTTATCAAACTCAAACTCAGCGTCAAGCAACTGATCAATATTTAAATTAACCAAATGAGAAACAAGATCTTGTGCATGAATTTGATCATGCAATTGCTCGATTTGAAAACCGTAGCGATCCCAAGCATCATTGAATTTTTGCGTAATTTCTGCCGCATGCTCTTTTGAAATCTTATTAGATTTCAACTCATGTAAATAATCACGAACAAATTCAGCATAATGCGTCAACAATGCACTCTCATTAAAGCTAGATTCAGTATCCTCTTGAACCAACATTTTAAATAAATGCTCAATCTTTCCGCTTGCTTCAAAAATATCATCGATATGTGCCATCGATGAACTGCCACGCAAGGTATGTAAGGCACGAATCAAACGATTATATTGATCAGCAGTGTGCTCTTCCTGTTGTAGAAAGTCAGCTATCGTTTGAAGATGTTCTTCAGATTCCTCAATGAAGATAGCAATCGTTTCAGATAGTAACCCATCGTCTTTTTCTTCATCTTGAAATGTATTTGCAGGCACCTCGGCCTGCAACTGCTTCTCACGTGTGAATCTTTCAACGGATGCTTGCTCTGTAATTTCCGCAGTAGCAGGCTCAACAAGCTCTTCTACTGCCATTTCTACAGGTACAGCATCTACGACTTCAGACTCAGCCACGTCTTCAACAAGCTCATCAACACCGCCTACTTCTAGACCTGTAATAACATGAGAGCTGTTTAGTTTTTCAGACAATTGTAATAAATTTTCTAATGCAGGTTCTACGCCCTGATTTTGCTGAATTTGTAAACCAAGTAAAACTAATGGGCGTAAATCAAGATGATGTTCTTTCTTCTCTTTAAACTCATCGTACAATTTATATTTATAAATATTAAATACAGTATTTACGTACCGTTGAACATCTGCAGTCAACATCAAATTTTTAGCAATCACACGATTAAGCGTATCCTCAACCGTCCATGCCAATTCACTAGAGCTTTTCGCACCCACCATACGACCCGAACCCTTCAAGGTGTGGTAGTAGCGTCGAATATTCACCAAGACATCATCTTGGCTATTGTTTTGCATCCACTGTTGAAGCAAAGGATCAAGTGTTTCAAAAATTTCTTCGAGTTCTTCTACAAAAATCTCAAGAATTTCTTCATCCTGTTCTAGATAACTATCTTCAGGCAAAGTGGTATTTTCAACCAAATGTTTTAATACTTCTTTCATAGTTCAGGCTTCTATGTCTAATTCCCATCATCGGGATCTGATCTTTGACTGACTATGTCCGATAGCACAGCCAAGATCTTATTTTATTCAGGATACGTTCAAAAACTTGAAACATATCCTCCCCCGAAACGAAGCAATCCTGTTATTCAGGTAATTTAAAGTCTGATACAGATTGACGCAGTGACTCTGCCATATTTGCAAGTTCAGAAACTGAACGTGCTGTATCGAAAGTCGCTGTTGTGGTCTGTGATGTAATTTCCTGTACAACGTTCATCGTATTTGCAATATGACCTGCAGATGCAGACTGAAGTTTTGCAGATTCAGAAATGCTTCCAATTAAGGTTGCAAGGTTGCCAGATACCAACTGAATTTCATCTAGTGCAACACCCGCATCTTTTGCAAGGTTCGCACCACGCACAACCTCAGATGTCGTTTGTTCCATTGAAATTACAGCTTCGTTTGTATCGGTCTGAATCGTTTTAACCAGTGTTTCAATCTGCTTTGTTGCAGATGCTGAACGTTCTGCAAGACGCTGTACTTCATCCGCAACCACGGCGAAACCACGACCTGCTTCACCTGCCATAGATGCCTGAATTGCTGCATTTAGTGCCAAAATGTTCGTTTGATCGGCAATATCGTTAATCAAAGATACAATGTTACCAATTTCCTGAGACGACTCACCTAAACGTTTAATACGTTTCGAGGTTTCTTGAATCTGCTCACGAATTGTATCCATACCTTCGATTGAACGGTTTACCACTTCCGCGCCATTTGATGCAATTTGTACTGAACGCTGTGCTACTTCCGCAGACTCTGATGCATTTGCAGATACATCGTCAATTGATTGTGCAATTTCGTTAATCGCAGAAGATGCACCCGCAATTTCCTGTGCCTGATGCTCAGATGCTTCAGCCAACTGGTTAGTAATTTGCTGTGTTGTTTGCGTATATTGCGCAACTTCTTGTGATGTGTCATTGATCTGAGATACAAGGTCACGTAATTGGTCAATTGCGAAGTTAATCGAATCGGCAATTGCACCAGTAAAATCTTCAGATACTGTCGCATACGAACGTAAATCACCATCTGCAAGATCGGCAATCTCATCAAGTAAACGTAAAATTGCATTCTGATTACGGTCATACTCATCCTGTAAGCGAGTTACACGAACTTTATCCGAATCACTACGAAGCGTAAGCAACTTAAATGTACTAAATAACAAGAAGCCCAATGCAATAATTAAAATCAAAGCAGGAAGTACTGTTGCTACACCTGTATTGGTTGTTAATGCATTTAATGCTTGAAGTAACTTATCTGACTGCGCAAAAATATCAGATGATGCTTGACGTACATTGATAATTTGAGTCGAGTTTTTCAGTACAGAACTCGATGCTGATTTCAATACTTCATCATAGTCCACTTTAATACTTTCAAGTGATTCACGCATAGAAGGTTCAGTAATCTTCATTACCCCCAACTCTGCATTACCATTTAACTGAGCATCAAGATACGCACCAAAAGTTTCAGTATCGGCATTAAAGTCGTCAGCAGAGGCACGAGAGTTATCAGAACCACCTAAAACTGAACCAATTGAACGTAAAATACGTTCTGCAATAAATACTTGGTTTTTCGCAATAACCACCTGACTACTTGGCATGTTTTCACGCGCCATTTGGTCAACCATTAGATTGTACTCTGCCTGAATACCAGGAATCGCTTCACCAATGGCAATGTTTGTGTCATAAAGATGGTTAATAACTTTTTGTTGTGATGCGATCAAGTTAATGTCTTCAGACACTTGAGACCAAATTTTTTCAACTTCTGCCACACCTTTACCAGAAGAATGTGTATCTTTTACAACAGCCAAGTTATCGGCAAATTTTTTCTGAGAATCAACCAATGCTTTGATTGCTTCAGGTGAACCTGTTGCCATCGCCTCTGTTGACTGACGAGACATGGTTTGAGAAAGTAACCGTAATTCACCCAAACTGCGGGTTAAATCATTGCTTCGAGGAACGGTATAAATCAAAATGAGTAACAGCACTACTGCCGCAACAAGGCTGACGAGAGCCATTTGAATATACGGTTTTGATTTATCGCTATCACCGAACAGTTTTGCAAACTGGTCAATACGAGCTTTCAGTTTAAATCCTACTCCAGAGTTGCTTTTATTTGGAGCAGCATCCCCTGTATTTTTTTTCTTAAGTTTAAAGCCCATTCAGCTTCTCCCCGATACGCTTGATATCTAAATTCCGCGTCAAGACTAATTTATAAATTTTTCCGATGCATTCATATACTTCGGATCATTCAACAAACGACTAAACAAAAATATATTCCAAGCTTGATTATGCTGATGAAAATATCCCTGACAGTACGGTTCAAGCTTCTCTGTCAAATCATTATTTTTTGAAAAGAAACCTTTTTTATTAAAATGTTGAATACCCAAAACCTGATCTACAATCAAACCAACATAATGATCATTTTGGCTAATGCACAAAACTTTTTGAGTTGGGGAAAATTGGCTTCTTTGTCCAGCAATAAAACAAGGTAAATCTGAAACAGATAATAACCTACCTCGAATATTGGCAACCCCCCGCACCCAATCCTGAACGTTCGGAACTGAAGTGTACTTCGGGGGATAAATGACTTCTGCCACCTCACCCAATGGAGCAACAAAATATTGCCCCATCATCTCAAATGCAATGCCTGACCATCGGTTTACTTCCTGTTCGCCTTGCGCATAGCTTTTATTGCCACGCTTAGACAAACGGAGTAATTCGATAAACCCATTCGCTGCCATAATTTATCCCGCACTGAGATATTGCTTAATTACATTTATTAATTGGGTTTCATCAATAGGCTTTGTCAGGTAATCACAAGCACCTTGTCTTTTACCCCAAACACGGTCTGTATCTTGATCTTTAGTACTAACAATCACAATTGGAATATGCTTTGTAACTGCGCCACGTGCAATTTGACGTGTTGCCTGAAAACCATTAACACCAGGCATGACCACATCCATCAACACTAAGTCAGGCAATTCAGCCTGAGCAAGGGTGACACCATCTGCCCCATTTGTTGCTTCTAGTACTTCGTAACCGTGTTTGCTTAAAATTTCCCGAAAACGAAACATTTCCGTCGGTGAATCATCCACAATAAGAATACGTGCCATTTTTTTCCCCAATTACTTTATTTTAATTACGCAACAACAAAAAATTAAGCACTTACATGATTTCTAATCGCATTTAGCAATTCGTCTTTACTAAATGGTTTTGTTAAATACTCATCTGAACCGACAACACGACCTTTGGCTTGGTCAAAAAGACCATCCTTACTCGATAGCATAATTACTGGAATATTCTGATAATTTTGCGAGTTTTTAATCAAAGCACACGTTTGGTAACCATCAAGCCTTGGCATCATAATATCAACAAAAACGATATCAGGATTTGCCTCAGCAATTTTTGACAACGCCTCAAAGCCATCAACCGCTGTAACAACATTACAACCTTCACGTTGTAATAGTGTTTCTGCAGTACGACGAATGGTTTTTGAATCATCAATTACCATGACTTTTAGGTTTTGAAATTTATCGTCCATTTAATGACCCTTCCCATTGATCTGGATTTAATAGAGCTGAACTAATTTATTTTTACAATTAATCAGTATTTTTTAACATATATTCACTTACTTTATCAATGAACATTTATTGGCACAGCTCTCACTTTAATGAGAACCCTATAAAATGCTCACACAAATAAAATTATTATGCTGTATTTTAGTACTTATCTGTTTCTAAATCTAATTAGAAGTCATAAAATGAGGACATTATTACTAATCTATAAGTAAATTACAATTTTCGGGGGAACAATGTTGTATCTCATTGATTCGAATGCAATCCAAAACAGCACTTCATTAAAAAGAATGCTCAAATCACTCGCATTGGTCATTTTATTTTTGAGTGCAACATTATCTCATGGCGCTAATGCACAACCCAAAGCTGTATGGTATCGTTATTACGACAGCAAAGGTGTAGCCAATATCAGCACTTCTGTCACCCCTGCCCATATTCGCTATGGATATGAAGCACTTGATCGTAATATGCAAGTCATTAAACGTAACCAGTCCTACAATGCTGAACAAGATCAGAGACAATCTTCAAATCGTGCAGCACAAGCTAAAAAACAGGACAATGATCTACGTTTAAAACGTGCTTATGGTAATAGTAAAGTCGCAACTCTCAAACGTGATGAGCAACTCAAAAACATCCAAAAACAAATTTCTCTGCAACAACAACAGTTACGCCAACTTCAAACTGATCGTATCGCTTACAAGCGTCAAGAAACTGAATATTATCGTAAAGGTAAACCTGTGCCTGCAGTGTTAAATGATCGCCTGAATTATAATGAACAAAACATCAACACAACAAAAAAATCGATTGAATCATTACAAACTACATACCGGAACACCCAAACAAATTATGAAGATATTATCAATCGATTAAAGGCAATGGAGTAAATTCTACGCCATTCACGTACAGGGATTTATGCATGGGCAATGCCTTTTGGAAGTTTAAATATTTATACTCTCTCAAACAACTTAGCCTGCTGAGCGTGTGCTTGATGTTAGTGGCTTGTAGCCAACCTGAGTTACCAAAAGAAAAAGCGCCTACACAAGCAACTAATAACAATACAATCGAATTAATTCAACAAGATTTAGTCGCCCCCCAAACAGGACTTGCGATTTCAAAAACACCTTTTAGTGGTACTATTCGTGCAATCAATCAAAGTTCAATTCAAGCGCAAGTTTCTGCTACAGCTACGCAAGTCACGATGCAAGTTGGAGAAAAAGTTAAAATTGGACAAGTACTTCTGCAGCTCAACAATCATGATAATGCTGCCCGACTCGCACAAAGCCACGCAAACTTAATGTCCACAAAAGCACAAGCTAATCAAGCAGAACTTATGGTTCAGCGTAAAAAACGATTATATGATCAAGGCTTTATTTCAAAAGTTGAGTATGAACAAAGCCAAGTGGATTACAAAGCACAACTTGAAAATGTCAAAGCTCAACAAGCCAATGTCGATATTGCCCAAAAAGCCAACCAAGATGGTGTAATCAAAAGTCCTATTTCAGGTGTAATTACCAAACGCCAAGTTGAACCTGGTCAAACGGTTACAATAGGGCAAACGCTATTTGAAATAGTTGATCCAGATCATTTAGAGATTCAAGCCAAGTTGCCTGTAGAGCAACAAACTGCACTTAAAATTGGACATAAAATTGAATATAAAATTCAGGGTAATCCACAAGATTTTACTGCTCAGCTCAGTCGTATTTCTCCGATTGCAGATCAAACGAGTCGTCAAGTTGATTTCTATGCACAACCTGAACAAAACATTCCGTCATTGAGTATTGGTGCTTTTATTGAAGGTAATATTCTCGGTAATCAACAGATTGATGGTTTTCAAATTCCACTCGACAGCATTCAAGACTTAAAAACCAAACCTTACGTTTGGCTCATTCGCAATCAAAAAGTGCATAAAGAAGCCGTTAATGTACTAGGTCAACAACCTGAAAATAATCTTGCTATCGTGAAAGGTTTACAATTGGGTGATTTGATTAGTCGCATTAAACTCTCAACACAGGATGTCAACAAAACTGCGATTATTACGCAAGTACGATAACAGGATTTTACGATGTGGCTTACTCGGATTAGTGTCAAATATCCTGTATTTACCATCATGATGATGTTGTGTCTGATGGTACTTGGTCTTGCTTCATGGCAACGAATGAGTGTTGAAGAATTCCCCGATGTCGACTTCCCTTTTATTGTGATCCATACCACCTATGCAGGTGCTTCACCTGAATCGGTTGAGTCTGAAATCACCAAAAAACTTGAAGATCAAATTAATACTATTTCAGGTTTAAAACAACTCACCTCCCAATCAAGTGAGGGTTTGTCGACCATTGTGGCGCAGTTCAATCTCGATATTAGTTCTGCAACAGCCGCTCAAGATGTGCGTGAAAAGATTGCGACTGTGAGCGCCAAATTCCGCGATGAAATTGATCAACCTGTTGTTGAACGATATGACCCGACCTCAAGCCCAATCATGTCTGTAGTTTTTGAATCACAAAATATGAGTTTACGAGAACTCAGCACTTATATTGATCAACGTCTTGTACCACAACTCCGCACCGTTCCAGGCATTGGTTCAGTTAATTTATTAGGTGATTCAAAACGACAAATTCGTATTCATATTGATCCCATTAAATTACAAAGTTTTGGCATTGGTATTGACCAAGTCATTAACACCTTAAAAACTGAAAATACACAAATTCCAACAGGAACATTAAAACAATTTAGTAAAGAAGTGGTTGTCGAAATTCAGTCTAAAATCATCAATCCCATTGATTTTGGAAATTTAATTGTCGCTCAAAAAAATGGTGCACCAATTTATTTAAAACAACTTGCTCAAGTTGAAGATACCCAAGCCGAGCAAACGACAGGTGCTTTTCTCAAAGGTAAGTCTGCTGTTTCCATTGATATTTTACGCAGTGCAGATACCAACGTCATCAATGTCGTCGATGGCAGCTATAAAGTTTTAGATCAAATCAAAACGCAACTGCCTGAAGGAACAAGCCTGCAAGTTGTAGCTGATAGCTCCAAATCTATTCGCGCTACCATTAAAGATGTCGCTCGAACGATTATTGAAGGTGCAGTGCTTGCCGTCATTATCGTCTTATTATTTTTAGGTTCTTTCCGCTCAACCATCATCACAGGTTTAACGTTACCTATTGCCCTACTTGGAACACTTACCTTTATTTGGGCATTTGGTTTTACGATAAACATGATGACTTTGCTTGCTTTGTCACTGTGTATTGGGCTTTTGATTGATGATGCAATTGTGGTACGAGAAAATATTGTTCGCCATGCTGAAATGGGCAAAGATCATATCACTGCGGCACTCGAAGGCACCAAAGAAATTGGACTCGCTGTCTTAGCGACAACTTTGACGATTGTGGCTGTGTTTTTACCTGTTGCCTTTATGGGCGGAATTATTGGACGATTCTTTTATCAATTTGGTGTCACGGTCAGTATTGCGGTACTGATTTCCATGTTTGTCAGTTTCACGCTCGATCCAATGCTGTCTGCACATTGGGCAGAAAAACCGAAAATTAATCAAAAACCATCTATTGTCAAAATATTTTTCAATTGGATTTCAGCTCAACTCGATAAACTCAACCATGTTTATGCACACTTACTGAAACTTGCGCTACGTTTCCGTTTCATCACTATCGCAGTGGCAATCGCATCATTGTTTGGTGCATTGGCTTTATCAAAAATGATTGGAACAGAATTCGTTCCTATTCCCGATAAGGGCGAAATTCGCATTAAATTTGAAACGCCTGTCGATGCTTCACTTGAGTATACCGAAGCAAAACTCAAACAAGTTGATCAAATCGTGCGACAAAATCCATTGGTCATTTCAACTTATGGTGTAATTAATGGCGCAACAGATCGTGGTAAAAACCATGTTTCGTTGAAAGTTTCAGTCATTCCCAGACAACAACGTACTGAAACATTGACCGACATTAATAATGAATTTCGTTCAAGATTAGAAAATATTGCAGGAATCAGCATTACCTCCGTGGCATCGGCCGATGAAACTGTGTCTGGTGGACAAAAGCCAATTATGATTTCTATCAAAGGACAAGACCTAGAAGAATTGCAAAAAATTTCCGATCGTTTTATGCAACAAATGGCACAAGTCAAAGGTATTGTCGATCTAGAAAGCTCCCTCAAAGATCCGAAACCGACTTTATCAATGACGGTCAATCGCGCTATGGCGAGTGACCTTGGACTTTCAGTCAATCAAATTGGTAATGTATTGCGCCCTCTTATAGCAGGAGATAATGTCACTACTTGGGAAGATGATCGTGGCGAAACTTATGATGTAAATCTACGTTTAAATGATCATCAACGGACCATTCCGCAAGATATTCAGCGCCTATATATCAACTCAAATAAGACAGATACTAATGGGCAAAGCATTCTCATTCCACTATCAAGTGTCACAACATTAGATCAAAGCTATGGTGCTTCACAAATTAATCGACGTGATTTGTCTCGTGAAATTTTGATTGAAGCCAATACTTCAGGTCGACCTGCGGGTGATATTGGTAAAGATATTCAAAAAATTCAAGATAATTTTAAGCTACCTGTAGGTTATAGCTTTGATACACAAGGTGCCAATGCAGACATGGCGGAGTCGGCAGGTTATGCACTCACAGCTGTTACGCTATCGATTGTGTTTATTTATATTGTTTTAGGTTCGCAGTTCAACAGCTTTATTCACCCTGCTGCAATTATGGCATCACTCCCTTTATCGCTGATTGGTGTTTTCCTTGCATTGTTCTTGTTTAAAAGCACCATGAACCTATTTTCGATTATTGGCATTATCATGCTCATGGGTTTGGTCACCAAAAATGCCATTCTTCTTATCGATTTCATAAAAAAAGCCATGGAAAATGGACAGAATCGTTACGATGCAATTCTTCAAGCAGGCACAACGCGTCTGCGTCCAATTTTAATGACCACAAGTGCAATGGTGATGGGTATGATTCCGCTTGCTTTAGGGCTTGGTGAAGGTGGCGAACAAAGTGCCCCTATGGCACATGCAGTCATTGGCGGTGTCATCACTTCCACCTTACTCACTTTAGTCGTGGTTCCAGTGATTTTCACATTATTAGATGATGTTAAAAATTTTAGTATTCGGCTATTTAAAAAATTGAGCTAAACGATCTTAAAATATTGCTGACTTTTGCTCAACCTTGCTGAAACTCTCAGAAGTCCTCAGCATTTTTATTGTATACTTCAGCTCTTAATAATTAACTATTTCAGGACAATCTTCATGCGCGCGAGTCGCTTTTTATTTGCAACGCTAAGAGAAACCCCAAACGATGCTGAAGTGATCTCACATCAGCTTATGCTTCGTGCAGGGATGATTCGTAAATTGGCTTCAGGCTTGTATAGCTGGTTGCCAATGGGTGTTCGTGTACTAAATAAAGTTGAAGCAATTGTCCGTGAAGAAATGAACCGTGCAGGCTCACTCGAAACATTGATGCCCGTAACTCAACCTGCAAGTTTATGGGAAGAATCAGGTCGCTATGTTCAATACGGTCCTGAACTCTTACGCTTCAAAGACCGCCACAACAATGACTTTGTTCTTGGTCCTACGCATGAAGAAGTAATCACAGATCTTGCACGTAACGAGTTGAAAAGTTACAAACAATTGCCAATCAACTTCTACCAAATTCAAACCAAATTCCGTGACGAAATTCGTCCACGTTTTGGTGTGATGCGTTCACGTGAATTTACTATGAAAGATGCGTATTCTTTCCACGTAGATCAAGCATCATTACAAGAAACTTATGATGAAATGTACGCAGCTTATTGCCGTATTTTCACACGTCTAGGCTTAAACTTCCGCCCTGTTCAAGCAGATACAGGCTCAATTGGCGGTTCAGGTTCACATGAATTTCATGTTTTGGCATCAAGTGGTGAAGATGACATCGCATTTTCAACTGAATCTGATTATGCTGCAAACGTCGAGATGGCTGAAGCACTACTTGTTGGCGAACGCGCCGCACCAACACAAGAACTTAAAGTTGTCGATACTCCTGCACAAAAAACGATTGAAGAAGTGTCTGCATTTTTACAAACAGATCCTGCAAAATCAGTAAAAGCCCTCTTGGTTCAAGGCGTAGCAGATGACAAAGGTAATACGCCGGTTGTTGCACTATTTTTACGTGGTGATCATGAGCTTAATGAAATTAAAGCAGAAAAGCATGCTGAGATTGCATCACCACTTACATTTGCAACAGAGGAACAAATTCAAGCCAATGGTTTAACACCAGGTTTCTGCGGTCCTCAAGGTTTAGTTGAAAAAGGCTTAACTGTTATTATTGACCGCTCTGCATCAGTGCTTTCTGATTTTGTTGCTGGTGCAAATGAAGCAGATAAACATGCAACAGGTGTAAACTGGGAACGTGATGCTCAATTCACTGAAATTTTCGATTTACGTAATGTCGTTGAAGGTGACCCATCGCCTGATGGCAAAGGTACAATCCTGATTAAACGCGGTATTGAAGTAGGTCATATTTTCCAACTCGGTAAAAAATATTCTGAAGCACTTGGTTGTAAAGTACTTGGTGAAGATGGCAAACCATTCACAGTGACAATGGGTTGCTATGGCATTGGTGTAACACGTGTAATTGCATCTTCAATTGAACAAAATTTTGATGATAAAGGCATTATTTGGCCAATGGCGATTGCACCTTTTGAAGTTGCAATTGTTCCAATGAATGCACACAAATCACCACGTACAGTTGAAGCTGCAGAAGCACTATATGCAGAACTTCAAGCAGCAGGTTATGATGTAATCCTTGACGATCGTAACGAACGCCCAGGTGTTAAATTCTCTGATTTAGAATTGACAGGTATTCCACATCGTATTGTGATTGGTGAAAAAGGTTTGGATGCTGGTACTTTTGAATACAAAGGTCGTAAAGATGCTGAATCTATAAATATTTCTAAAGAAGAGTTATTGGCAAAAATTGCAAAATAATTTGCCATTCAAAATAAAAAATCCCGCTTAATGCGGGATTTTTTATGAATATCATCAAGCATCGTATGCCATAATCAAACTATAAACCTGAAATTCTGACTTTAAGATTGGTTATAGAAGCACCAACTGCTCCAATATTCCCCATCGAACCATTTTTAATACCATTAAAAATATTTGGATCAGAAACACCTGTATCACCTAACATCACGTTATTTAATGCAACATCAACTTTATCTGAAGTAATTTTATCTGTAGCATTCAAACCATAATTACCAAAAACGACACCACCCTTTTCAATGCCCGCATGAAACTGATCTAGTCTAAATCCTGTTGTTGCATTGTTTGCTTGAAGCTGAAAGTTAAAAGAAGCCGATGTGGTATCGGATACAATACTGATCGGACAACCTGAACCTGTACCACAAATGGACTGAATTGCACCACTAAATGCCAACATATGGCTTTGTGGTACATTACCAAGCTGTACATTTAATCCAGGTTTATTAGTATTATGAAAAGCAATTTCAAAATTATTTGATGCACTACCAATGTTTAGAATTTTTTTAACATCAGCATTCAATGTGCCTGTTGTTGCATAAATTGACTTATTATTCACTGCATCAGACGTTGAAGTCGCACTCGCTACATAAATTGAAAATGGCGAAATTTTGATACCCGTAATATTTTGAGCAATACTTATACCAATATTTGCAAATGGTTTTCCACCACCACCATCCGTATCTATAATTGTAGAAATACTTGAGTTTGCATTTGCACCAACTAAATTAATAGAAACAGGCGTATTTGTTTGCCCTGCAAGCACTAGAGATGCTCGACCTTTATAATCACTACCTGTTGATATGCCATCATTATCAATGATCGAAGCTTGTTTCAATTCTATTTTACTTACGCCAAGACCAATGTTGATTCCATCTTGTCCAGTTGTATTAGACAGGATCTCATCATCTAATGGCTGCATTGCCATAGTTAGCGGACTGTATAACAAGATTGATATACACCCTAGCATTATATTTTTTCTCATCATCCTAATCCTTAGGAAATATTTTAGTTATTTCGAGTCGCATTCAGTGTAATGTCTTTTCGAATTCCATCCAATTGCAAACCGATAAACAGTATACATTTTTAGATTAATTAACGAGGAATAATACCTAACTCCGTCTTCAATCTTCCACCTGTAATTGCAATCTCACCTAAACGTGCTCCCATACCTGTATTTGGTGGATAAAAGTTTAAATCTTTTGCTTTAAATACGCCTGCTGCAGTTTGATCAGGATTAAAATTAAATGTTGAGTTAAAACCAACCTTACCTTTTCCTGATTCTTGATCTTTACTAATCACAATTGCGTTATTAAAGCTAACTTTACCCGTTAAATTATCTAAACCAATGGTTGAGCCATTAATCGGATCACTAATTTGAATGGTATTACCTGTATTTGCCAAAGTAAGATCACCTACAATTGACATTTTTCCGCCGTCATCAATATTATTATTTGGAATTAATGATAGGTTTATATCACCGCCTAATCGTAATTTAGCACCCACCAAGACATCATCAGCTAAAGCAAAGTTATTGAGAGAAGCACTACTCTTCACCCCACACGCAAGACTTGCAGCAGCAACACCTGTTGCACATGACTTATAGGTTGTACCTGGCAAATAACCTGCGGCAACTTCTGCAGCCATGACAATTAGCATGTTTCTCAAACTAATATTTACACTACCTTTCTCAATACCGATATTACCGTCACCCTTGAGTAACATATCAACATTTCTAAGCCCCATGTAGTAATCAGTTGTTTTCCCTGCACCATACTTACCACCATCAATCACAAGAATAGAGGTCGTCTTATTCCCAAGTTTGATTTTATTCGCATCACGATCTATACCTTGCGTGCTCATCGCTAAAGAAAACCCAAGACGAGCGGTTTGATTAGCCGTTGCACTCACCTGATTTTTCTTACCATCAATCGTATAATAGTAAGCAGTATTTCCTGGTACTGTTGCTCCATACATTGCCATATTGGTGTTCAAATTATAAAAAGGAAGTGCCAATCCCCAATCATTATTTGAACCATTATCTGCAAATAGTTTTGTTGGATCAGTTACACCTGCTGTTGTGGTAAAACGACCTCGGCGTGAAATTGCTTGGAATTCCCCACCACGAATCGACATCATCACAGCATATGGATTATTGACTAAGTTATGAATATTTTGACTATAATCTGCTTGAGAGGTTAAAAAACTATTATTTCCAAACCGAGAAGTTTGAAATGTCTCATTTTCAGGCAGTGCAACTGTTTTCGTATCTATTAAGTTAAGATAAATATTACCACTGTCAAAGGTACCACGTGTATTCGGCTGTAATCCTGTTAAGTTACCAAACTCGAATCCATAAGAATTCAGACCTGCGCCACCAATTTCTAAAGTTGTTGCTTTGCCATCGGTGCCCAACATTGAGTCACCATCTTTGGTAAAATCTGCTTTCATACGAAAGGCTATACCAGAGCCTCCCATAATATTGTTACCACTCGTACCACTAGAACTCGTTGCCTTACCTAATAGATCATTATCACCAGTTGTCGTTAATCCTCGTAATTGTAACTGACCATTCACCATACGACCACTTGCACCCACACGGATTAAACCTTTTGCATTTGGAGGTGTATTGGTTGTTGTATCTAAAGCATAAGGAGCATTTTTATCAACATTTTTATTGAGCATAAACTCAAGGTTTAGACCTGACCCCGTTGTTACACTCCCATTTCCATATGTTCCTGTGTTAATAAATCCAGCCTTTCCTGATGCTGAATCCTCAACGCGTGTAAAATCAACGTAACCATTATTCGCATCGGGTTGCGTCGTGGAATTTGCATCTGTCCCACTATTGGTTTTCATGATAAAACCATTTTTTGAGTCAACATACATATGACCTTTACCAATGAAGTTAAAGTTCATATTTTTTAGAATGAGTTGATTCAGCTCATTATTGGTATCAGTTTGTCCAAGATATATATTGGCATTTTTAAGCCCTAAAACTAAATCTGACTGACTTGTTGAACTAAATAAACCATCACGTGTTTTCAAGGCAAAATTTAAAGGTGAAGTTGTCTGTACAGCTAAACTTCCAATTGAAGGGCTACATCCTGTCGTATTATTATCAGTATTACAAATTCTAAATGAATCAACAGTTAATAACATTGGATTCAGCGCCAACTGTAAATCCACACCTGATTTTCCTGCTTGACTCCCCATATCAAGCTTTAAATCTATACCCGGTGTAACAGTTGCAACATTACTTTTAGTAATTTTAACTTTATCTGCTGTTGCTGTTAATTCTTGCTTTTGACTCGTTGCAAATGTTCCACGACCTGCTTGATCCGTCCAATACAATGTATCCACATTAGCTTCATCAAAGCTTGTCACTATGTGTACGCCATCCTGCCCATTCACAGCACGCATATCACCGTCATCTAACGCTTGTAATGCATGAACAGAACCACTCAACAACATCATGCTAAATTTAAGCGTATTTAGAATAAATCCATTTTTGTGACTTTGTTTTTTATTTTTCATCACTCATTCCCTATTAACTTTTCACAGCAAACTAACAACGTGGATGATTTGCATCACAGCTAAACATCATAATTTTACCTTGCATGACCAAATTACCATTCATTTTCATACCCATAAAGCCTTTTTCACGACCATGGTCATACGCAGAATTTGGTGCATTCGCTGAAGTATAAGTATCTGTTTTTAGATAACCATAATCACCAATAGGCGTAGATGATGTTGAACCATCTGTAACCAAATTGTCACCTGACATCGCACTTGTAAAATTGTCTTGTTCAATTGCAACAGAATTAAAACCATAGTTACGAATAAGTAATGGCTTATTTGGATCAAAACTCAATTGAATTGCAGGCTTAATACGCTCAACGCCATCTTTACCCTTTAAAACAAGGTCAACTCCATCTAAACCTAGTTTTTGTATATCAAGCGTTCCCTGTATTCCTTTGAAGACAACCCATAACTTATTTCCACTTATACTATCTTCAAGAAAACTACCTGGCTTAGATGCATCAGGTTTTACAAATCTCTTATTTACCGATATTGCCATATGACAGAAAGCAAGGTTTTTACATGCTCCATCTGTCGTGTCAAATTTAAAATCACTCGTGTGATTTAAAGATAATTTCAATGAAAGATCAGCACCTGCCTGTCCTTCTACCAATTGTAAGTCGGTATCAGACATCGGTTCCATCGCAAAAACCCCAACACTTATAAGGCTTGTCATAAGGAAAAGAACTGTTTTTTTCATGATAAATCTCCTTATAAGCCTTTCGTTGTAATTTTCATATGCTGAATTAACATACCGTCAATAACAGCTGAACCTAAATTATTTAATGCAACTCCTGGTAAGGTTGGTGTTGGAACCATATTTGTTGAAGGAAGTGTAACGCCTGTTTTTCCATTACTCGCACCAATTAAATTATCAACCGTAGCATTTGCTGTTGATTGCCAAGCCGCACCATTTAAATTGGTGTCAGACCATGTACGGTTTGCCGAAGTACCATAAATAGGCGTACTTCCTGAAGTATTATTACAATTGTATGTACAATTATTTGCATTATTCGGTTTTATTGTTAGCGAAGGTGTTTCTATTTTCCCATTTACACCAATATAAGACCATTGGTACAAATGCCCAACTGTGGTTGTACATTGCCAAATCAAATTACACTGTACTCTTTGATTCCACGTTTCATCACCCAAATTACGCTGTGCATACTTAACTTCAGTACCCGTCACACTAGAGGTAGCCGTTGCTTGAAAATTCGAACCAAAGGCAATACCTACTGCATCTGCACCATTATAAGCGATTAATGACTTGCCTCCATCAGGCGTATAAACACTACCAATACTGATACTACTGTGTGTCGCAGAAGAACCTTGATACTTTTTGCCACCCAAAGTCACTTCTGTACCACAACTATATACATTACATGTTGAGCCCTTATAAGAAGAATCAATTGCTCCGTTATAGCCATAATCAGTATAAATCTGCTTATAAATACTTTCTTTGTTTGGAATGCGGGCTAATTCCAAGCTAAAGTTTTTACCATCTGAACCTACAATGAGTGGCTGATATAAGTTACCTAAAACCAAGTTTGTATTTAGGTTGTAAATTGAAACACCTTCATTTGCGTCAAAACTTGGTGCTAATCCACCATTAATTGCAGGCGTATATAAGTTTTGTGTCCCATTAGCTGATGTAGCCGTTTCACGTGTACTTAAACGTAAAACATTATTTTTATACTCATCTGGCAATTCCCAAGTACGTTGTACTTCTCGCGTATCCGTTCGGGTTCTTTTTTGTACAATATAACCACAACCTGTCCCACTACCAATGCTAGAACCTGAAGCACCAGTATTATTACAATTTCCGGAAGTTGCGGTACTTAAATTGGAATCTGCACCTGCGTGAATAGTCTGCCAATCAGACATCACTCCAGTTTTTGAGTTTGTTGTATCTGTATCCTTTTGTATTAATTTAAGATTCGTTGCATCACCACTATTAAAACGAAGAACACCTGACAGACCTAAAGTTTTATCATAAAAAGGACTTAAACCCGTCTGCCCAGTTGCACCACCAAGTGTTTGGAATAACTGAATTTTACTACCATTAATACTAAAGTTATTCCAAATTGCCTGTAAACGAATACGAGCGATCATCCCCGAATCTAATGGATTTTGACCAGCTACAGCAGTTGTCGTCCCTTCTACTATGTTAGGGTTTCGCTGAAAAGCATCTGCCCACATGGCTAATTTTAACTTATACGCATCAGCACCTATTGCATCTCTAGCTCCCACTTCATAAAGCGGAGCTTCTAGTGCCATATAAGTTACATCACCTGTTTCAGTATTTTTGGATGAGCCTACATCTTGTGTAAAAGTCGGTATGTTTTTCGCAGTATCTACTTTTAAAATCCAAGGATTGGTTGCAGTTCCCCAACTTGAAATTGCTGCTTTTGCAGCTGTATTTGCTAAACGAGAGTTCGAATCATCATCCGACTTAGAAAGCGCCAAGCCATACATATAAAGATCAGCTTTTCCAGCCCCACTTGCCTTAGCCTCGCTAGACAATGGACCCACCGGAATGTAATGAATATATCCTGTGTCTTTGGTACGGTCAGCCAAAACGTTCGTAGCGGATTCATTTGCACCTGCCTCGCGAAATACCATATATGCATCTGTTGGTAAAAGTGCAATACCTTCACCTGTCGTATCACTAAGGCTTTCATCTGACAAAGTTTCAAGTGCAAAACAAGACTGGCTTAAACATAAACCAATGAAACTCGCTAAAACGGTTTTTTTTAAATATACCGTATAATTGAGTGTAGTCATCTATGACTTTCCTTTGTTATACGATGCTCCGCACCATATTATTATTTGATATTCCTACTCTTTCATGCGTTTTAACACGCCTGACATTCCGTGTCACCGAGTATTATGTTAGCCAATTCACATATTTATAATATAGAACTTATCTGATTATCGCAAAACTTTAGCGACTGCACATATTATTTTCCGATGAATGAATGCGTTCTTACAAAATATATAATATTAAAATATATACAATCAGCTTGGATAATCACTTAAATAAACATCACTTTTAAGTGCTCAAAAATGAATCTACGTTATTTGTAATTCGATAGATTTCTTAGCAAAATTTTAGTGAACCATAACAGTTAGGCACTACATTTTGTGTAGATAATTTTAAGTCTTTTAAACCTATTGATACCGAACGATCACTCAAATTGACAGGTGATACAGTTTTAGTAATTCCTGACCCAAATAATGCTTGCAAGCCATCACCCGTATTTACGCTAATTTTATATGCAGGTTCTTGCAATTTTTGACCTAAAATTGTTGCAAATTGACCATAAACAGATGAAATATCAATCTGATCTGTTGGAGTAATATCACCTAAATTAACTGGGTCTTGCATTGATAACCACCACCCCTTAAGCGCAACTTCTTTTGCACCAGGCCATTGTAATGCTTGTTGCTGCAATGCCAAATAGACAGAACTATTAATTGGTAAATTATGAATATATCCAAGATCTTCACTAAAATTAATATCCGCTTTTAACCCTGTTACTGTCGTGTTTAATTTAATAAAAGTATTTTGTACGCAAATAAACAAAGCAACACATGCCTGCTGATTCAAACTTGCCCCCAACTGTCCTGAATTCTGATTAATTGGAATATCTGGAATAAGTGCAGAAGCATTTACATTGGCAGAGGTCAAACGATTACCACTAACTACAGCATTATTTACGGTAAATGGAGCAACCATAGAAGGAATTTTAATTCCTTTATTGGAACCACTACTTCCTGCTCCATATCCAGCGGTTAGTCCTTGATTGCTCCCACAACCAGAAGTACATAAAAGAATTCCGATATCTGCTGTTGTGTTTACTGTTTCACCTGGTTTTAAACCAAATGTTCCTTCTTTAGTTGTTGCATTTCCATAACCATCTACCACCATATATCCTGACAGTGTATTAATACCATTTGGCTGATCGTTATTGGTACCTACGGTTAACAAACCTTGAGCCTTTTCTGAACTTACTCTTAACCCTACCACCTCACGTGTTGATGCTGACTGCGGGTTCCTAATTGCGAACTCTAAAAATGGATTAGTAAGTTTAGCCGATGAAGATGCACGCTCTGCTGACGTAGCACCCTGCCCACTAATGCTTAAATTATCGATATCAATATCACATGCACCTGCACCATTTACCCCACCGCAACCCAACTGTAATTTTTTAATATTTGCATTGAGTTCAAGCTCAGCTTCCATACCTAATTTGTAAAACCCAATATTACTCCCTGGTGCATTTTTACTCTGCAAATTTGCTGAATCTGTAGGTGATATGTAAGACAAACTCATCAGCGCCTGACCCGTTGTTTCTGACATTTGTTCATCGGTCATAACACTTAAATTCGAGTTTGCGTAAACCAATGGCACACTCCCACAACTCAGTGCAAAGATTGCCCATGTTAAAGGCTTTAAGCCTATTTTTTGTAAATTAAACATCGCTCTATTCCTTAGAAAAATTTGGATTTCCTATCTAAACTACCCCAAATAAAATATTTCAAGATATCTAAACAATTTGTATTTTTTATTGTTTATATTTTTTAGTATGTAAGTATTTTTCAAGATTTACTTGTGATAAATATCACAATACAAGCAATTTAGTTAAAATTTCAAGCACATTTAATGTAATCTTACAAAACTCATATGTTGTTCGAATACAAATTAAAAACCATATCATTAAGAATATTTTACTAATATATTGTATTTAATCGTTTTATGTCACACCTAGTAAAGCAAAATACAATATAGTGACTCCCATTATTTTTAATTTTAAATCAATATCTTCGGACATAAAAAAAGCAGCTTAAGCTGCTTTTTCAAATAAGAATAACTCAACAAAATTTGAGAGCACCATAGCAGTTTGAAACTACATTTTGATTTTTCAATTGTAAATTTTGCAATAAGATTGAAGCAGGTTTACCACCAAGTGATGGATTCGTTGCTTTATTTAAATCAACAACCAAAGCTTTTGGTGTTTCAATAACCTTATTCCGTAGCGCATCAATCGCCTCACTAGGTCCTAAGTTAATTGTTTGATCACTATTTTTTAATTGATCATTCATCAATGATGCAACTTGGGCATAAACCGAACTAATATCCACAGGGTTGGTCGCCTCTAATTTTCCCAGTTGCACTGGATCAGCAAATGACATCCACCAACCTGTTTTTGCAACATCGGTTGCACCCGACATATCCAAAAGATTTGTTTTATTACGATCTTCATCAGCAATATTTGCTCCTGGCCAAAGCAATGAAGTACTTTGCATTGCTAAATAGCCCCCTATTCCCTTCAGAGGAATATTATGAATCATACTTAAACTTTGAGAAAAACTTACACCTACATTCAAATTTTTAACAGCAGAGCCTGCTTTTAATTTCACCCGAGCATAATCAATTCCAAGAATTGATGGATTTAATGAAACAGCCAATTGATTATTCGGTCCTGCATCTAATGGAATATGATCTAAAGTAATATTGATACCATCAATAAGTGCACTCGCTTGGCGGGAGCCATTCACCTGAAATGCCGGAGTAACAAAATCAACTTTCATAGAGGGTAATGTGATACCGTGTGTTTGTGCATCATTTGGTAAACTCGTAAAGGATGAATCAATAAGCCCTAAAACTTTAATATTTCCTTTAACAATCTCATCTGCTTTTTTACCAAATGTGCCTACAGCTGTATTCACCGTCCCCGAAGTTGCTGCAATTTGCATAAACCCACTTAAACTTTGAATCCCATCTGTCGTTGAAGCCGTTGCTCCATTGTTCACACCTGCAGACAATAAGGCATCAATTTTTTCAGCACTAAAACGAATCCCCTTAAGCTCTCTTGTTGAAGAACTTTCTGGATTACTAATCGCAAATTCCATAAATGGATTTGTCATTTTACCACTCGTCGATGCTCGACCTTCACTATAAACAGGATTTCCTACTGCATCATAAGAACTAGGTAAGCCACTTAACGACAGATTCTTAATGTCAATATCACAACCACCTGCACCATTTACTCCTCCACATCCTAATTGTAGATTCTTAATATTGGCATTTAGTTCAATTTCTGCTTCCATGCCTAACTTATAAAAGCCAATTTTATTTGACTGACCATTAGTCACAATCCCCTTCATTGGATTTTTTGTCGCTGCAGGATCGATATAATTTAAACTCATCAACGCCTGACCTGTTGTCTCTGAGAGCTGTACATCTGTTAATGGCACCATTCCTTGAGCATTCACCAATCCTGTGAGTCCCATTGAAGCCAATGCCATGACTATTCCTTTATGCATTTTCCTATTCCTAGTTCTATTTTTTTTCTTACAAGATAGATTATTTTTAAGTTATTAAAATAATCTATTAATTTCACCACCAAACAAATAAAAACTAACAATCACATCAGCTTTTCTACGCGACAAAAACCATTAATTTTTATATGTTTAAAAATTAATCATAACAAAAAAAGTGATACTAATCAGTGTATTTTTATCGCATTGATCCACAAAAAAAGCGACTAAAGTCGCTTTTTAAAATCAAAAACTATATGTTTTTAACAAAATTTCAAACTACCATAACAGTTCGTTACTACATTTTGATTGACCAATTTTAAATTCTCCAAGGTTAAAGTTGCTGGATTCACCTTTGTATAAGCACCAATATCTATATTCATTTTTTTTGTAATAGGCTGACTAAATAAGGCATTCAAAATATCTCCTCCACCTAATGAAATAGGATTTGCCGTTAAATCTTGAGTAATTAAAGTAGCAACCTGAGGCAGTACTGATGAAATATCAACAGCGGTTGCCCCTTTTAAATAACCTAAATTAACTGGCTCTGCAAACGACATCCACCATCCTTTTTGTGCTACATCTGTACTCGTCATTTGATTCAAAGTTTTACCAGTAGTATCTGCTGAATCCACATAACTTCCTGGCCACAATAAAGCTATTTGTTGCAAACTCAAATATCCACCATTTCCTTCTAAAGGAATATTATGAAACATACTCAATGCTTGCTTAAAAGTTACATTCATATTTAAATTTGATAATGTCGACCCTTCTCCCATCTTAAATGTAGAGTTACATACCCATACAATACATTGTTGATTATTATGGTTATCAGGATCTCTAATATTGACATACAACTTATCATTATCCCATTGAGAACATAATGCACCCGAACAATTTTCTGGTCTTGCCAAAGGAATCTTATCCAAAAATACAGAAACATTTTGAGCAATGGCTGTTGTTAAGCGATTTCCATTAACTTGAAAACTTGGCATTGTAAAACCAACGCCTTGCATTCCTGGTATTGTAATACCTGTCGTCTGACCCAATCCTGTATTTACAGAGTTTGGATAACTTTGAATCCAATGCTTTCCTAACGCATCAATATATCCACCAATTGACTGATTCTGAACAGTACCAAATTTTCCAGGTGCAGTATTTACTTCACCTGTTGTAGATGCAATACGCATAAAACCGCTAAGTGTTTGTATTCCATCTGTACTACTAGGTTGTGCTAAATTTTCTAACCCTGCTGTTAATAATCCTGTAATTTTTTCTGCACTAAATCTAAGGCCAACAACCTCTCTTTTTGATGCTGAATCAGGATTACTAATTGCAAACTCCATAAAAGGATTTGTTAGTTTTGCACTTGTTTCAGCCCTATTTTGAGTTCCATAATTCGGAGAATCTGCACTTGAAGAGTTATATCCAGCAGGTAATCCACTCAAAGATAAATTTTTAATCTCAACATCGCAAGCCCCAGCCCCATTTGTTCCACCACAGCCTAATTGTAAATTTTTAATATTAGTGTTCATCTCCATTTCGGCTTCCATACCTAATTTATAAAAACCAATATTTTTATCTGTACTATATTTACCCATTAAATTTTTTGAATCTGTAGGAGCAAGGTAAGTTAAGCTCATCAATGCTTGCCCAATTGTTTCAGACATTTGCTCATCGGACAATGTCGTCAAACCCGTTGCTGCATATGTTGAATTTAATTCCATACTTCCAACTATTAGTAACGCAAGGCTTAAATATTTTAATTTGTACATGAACACTCTCCATCCATTGCAAATGCTCGAACAACTTTAGTGGGTCCCTGAATTATTTTTATATTCAGTATTTCTTTTTTATGCGATACAAATCACATTAAATGCTTTAATTATTTATAGCATAATTTTAAATGACGCTCAAAAAGTATATTTTTTTTCCGATAAAAACCAATATGTTAAGTTAAAATTACAAATATTATTAAGTATATTTAATAATATTTATATTACTTGATTTAAAAAACAAAAAAGCAAGCCGAAGCTTGCTTTTAAAATTAGCGTGGTATTTTAAGCTTTAGGTAGGGTCACACCTGTTTGACCTTGGTATTTACCACCACGATCTTTATATGAAGTTTCACAAACTTCATCAGATTCAAAGAACAACATTTGTGCAACGCCTTCACCTGCGTAAATACGTGCGGGCAAATTGGTTGTATTAGAGAATTCTAAAGTGACGTGACCTTCCCACTCAGGCTCAAGTGGGGTGACGTTTACAATAATACCGCAACGCGCATAAGTCGATTTGCCCAAACAAATGGTCAAAACATTACGTGGTATACGGAAGTACTCAACTGTACGAGCCAAAGCAAATGAATTCGGCGGAATAATACAGACATCAGATTCAATATTAATGAAACTTCTTTCATCAAAGTTTTTAGGATCAACAATAGCAGAATGTACATTGGTGAACACTTTGAATTCTGGTGCACAACGAACATCGTAGCCATAGCTTGAAACACCATAAGAAACAATCTTTTCACCTTGTTCATTTACACGAACTTGGTTTGCTGCATAGGGTTCGATCATGCCGTGTTTTTCGCTCATTTCGCGAATCCAACGATCAGATTTAATCGCCATTTATAGATATCCAAAAAACAGTGTTAATTGCGCAGTACTTTAACGTAAAACGATACTGAAAGAAATGAGTACGTATTTTTCATGAACTAAAACAATCAACAGAAACAAGCTAGATTGAAAATCTAGCACTGAAAAATAAAGATAAAATATTCATTATAATGTTGCCAAAGCCGAATAACTCAATGGAACAGAAAAACTAATCAATACTAAAGAAGCTGTACGTTGCATATTACATTGATTCAACCAACTAATTTTATTGGATGCCAAGACCGAACCAATCATAATCCAAAAAAAAGCAATCGGTACGATCAGCAATAAAAATGTCAGCATATGTGCACTATATGCCATAGTACTTTGCCACACAAATACTGGAAAAATAGCCGTTGCGAATAATAATGCTTTGGGATTCAACAGTGTTGCTAAAAACAACTCACGAGGACGAATACTTGGTTGAGTAAAATCTTCTTGTACTGTTGCAGTACGCCACAGCTTTACTGCTAAATAAAAAATATAAGCAGCACTAAAGAGCTTCAAAATGACAGGAATCATTGGAAATTTTTTTGATACTGTGCCAATGATCAATCCCCAAATTGAGATTGCAATGAGGTAGCCCAGTGCTTCAGCAGGAATTAAACGTAAAGATTTACGAATACCTGACTGAATACCAGAAGATGCTAAAAGTGTATTAGTTGGACCAGGTGTCAATAAAATGGTGATGACTAAGCCAACAAAAAACCATGAAATCATTAAATGACCTCACTATTCAATTGAGCGCAGATTAAATCAGTTTGTGTCACTTAGCAAAAAATTAATTGTAAGATGAGATATTTTTTTGATTAATTTAAAATATTTGTTATTTAAAAACATATATTTAACTATTATTCAAAATATATTGACCTAAAGGTCACCATAGAATAAAAATGTGATAAATATCACACTAAATTATTATAAATCAGTTAATTACATAGTTTTTAATACAACATTAAATACATCTATTTACATATTTAAGGTTATATTCAGTCTGATGAGTTAATCTTTAACATCTCGCATTTACAATTTATCTATAACTACAGCAAATCACTGTCGTTTTTAAATGTAATCATGCACAATCATCATTTTCTTATTTTAATCATTATTTATGGCAAAGCATTTTTTTCAGTCCTGGCTCCCTTCGCCTGAAAGAGTCAACAGTTTGAAAATCATCAAGATTTTTGGTAAATATGCCTCAAATCCTCAGCTTTGGTATGTCAATCGTAAGTCTATTTCTAAAGCAGTATTTATTGGTACATTTTGGGGAATTTTACCTATCCCACTACATAGTGCATTGATTATTATCACTGTTTTATTATTTGAAGCCAATTTGCCCATTAGTTTATTGTTGGCTTGGATCATGAATCCATTCACCATTGTGCCAATTTTAATTTTTGCATTTTGGATTGGTACACAAATTTATGGTGTACACATGATTAATAAAGATATGCTCCTTGGCGTGTTTCATCAAATTGTGCATTGGATTCAAAATTTTGGACATGGACATATCGATTTTAGTCTAGCCAAAATTTTAGCTACAGGATTATTGATTGAAGCCCTACTATTTGCAGTAGTTTTATTTACGCTTACACGTATTTATTGGCGTTGGACAGTCATAAAAAAATGGCGTAATCGTCATCAGTAAACTCAGTTTTCGTACTTCAAATAATATTTATAATCAATTAGTTCAAAACGACTTCTATGAGTTCTGAGTGCCCCGTCGATAAATCACCATTGAGCCATTGCCAATTTTCCACTAACTTAATCACATCATTATCAAGCAACTCAATATGAGTTGTACACTGCCCTGCTCTTAGCTCACCTGTTACGGTCAAATGCTGATAACAAATCTGAAAGCTTTCTGCATCTAACATTTTCCCAATAATAGAGCCAAGCTGAACCACGCCTCCTTCATAATGTGCAGTGATTACACTCCCTTTTTGGTTGTAATAAAAACGTGTGGCGCTATTTACATCACCATTAGCTGTGTTGGATACACTCATAAAAACTTTATTATTCAATATATTTAAGTTTTTCATTTATAATTTCCTCAAAAATTTTCTCTTTTATAAAACCATAAAATCTACTTTTAAAGACTTTAAAAGTAGAAAAGCCTGAACAATATCAGTCTTTTCTACGCAAAATTAATGCGATACAGCTCGAAGTTTTAGTGACCCCTAAATGTTTTTTTCACATCTCTTGCAAATTGTACTTTCTGATCTGCTTTGGCTTTTTCTTTCACAAGCTTAGCTTGTTTTTCTGAAGTAACTTTTAAGGCTTTATCATTTTTAGCTTTTGCACGAGTAGCCTCTTTATCTGCTTTGGCTTTCGCTTTGGCAACTTTTTCATCAGCTTCTTTTTTCGCTTTCATTTCTTTCGCATTTAATGCCTGTTTTTGCTTATCAAAATGTGGTTGAGCAACAGCAGTTGTAATTTGTTTTAACGTTGGTGTTGCTGTTGTTGAGTTCGCCATCACAGGTACAGCAATAATTGCAGTAGAAACAGCAAGAACAACAGTATGAATTAAAGCTTTCATCACTAAACTCGATCTATATCATATTATGTATTTGTTGTGATTAGGCACCTTAACTGAGGACTGCTTATGAAAAAAATGTAACTGGTTTGTAATCAAAACATTTAAGTGCATTTTTTATATACAAACCACGCCATCTGCTTCTTCCACAATAAAAAACCCACTGTTTAAAGTGGGCTTATTAAATTTTTTTAGTAGAATATTAGAAAATTCTGCTTTTATTCTTTTCAACTTTCGGTAATTTATCGGCAATTTTTTGTGCAATTTCTAAATAATTATCAGCAGCAACATCACCTACAATGACAGAAGGCTTACCTGCGTCAGCATTTTCACGAATTTGTACGTTTAAGGGTAAACGCCCAAGCAGTGGAATATCGTACTGAGCAGATAATTGATCGCCACCACCTGTACCGAAAATTTGTTCTTCATGTCCACAGTTCGAGCAAATGTGTGTAGACATATTTTCAACGACACCCATCACTGGAATGTTGACCTTATTAAACAATTCAATACCTTTAACAGCATCCATAAGTGCAACGTTTTGCGGTGTCGTCACAATGATTGCGCCCGTTACAGGAATACGTTGTGCAAGAGTCAATTGAATATCACCTGTACCTGGTGGCATATCAATCATCAATACATCTAAATCAGGCCAAAGCGTTTGATTGAACAGTTGCATAAGCGCACCCGTTGCTTTTGGTCCTCTCCAAGCCACTGGTGTATTTTCCTTACCAATCAAGTGTCCAATGGATAATACAGCCAAACCATGTGCTTCAAGCGGTACGAAATTTTCACCTTCAATTTTTGGTGTCATACCTGAGTTACCCAACATGGTTGGGATACTTGGACCATAAATATCAGCATCTAATACACCGACTTTTAAACCAAGTTGCTGTAATGCCAAAGCAAGGTTTACTGTAGTAGTCGATTTACCCACACCACCTTTGCCCGAAGACACCAAAATCACATTTTGAATACGCGGATGTTTTGCAATATCACGTTGTTGTGGTGCAGCTTTTTGAATCGGTGGATTATTTGGATCTTCTTCAGTTTTCGCAGATGCATCCATCACAGGTGGTAATTTGGTCGGTTCTGCTTGAGTCTGAGTTTCGGTCTGAGGCTTGCTTGAACAACTATGCCCTTCTTGACCATGTGAATGACTTGAACAGCCTTCACCATGTTGAATTTTTTGCTGAATTACATGCATATTCAACTCTTGAATACCATATGCCTCTAAAGCACTTGCTAAATCATCATGAATTTTTTGTAATTGATCAGCTTCTTCTGGAAAGGTATTGATGGTGATCTGTAAAATTTTACCTTCCACATTAACCTGTGTAATACGATCTTTTAGCGCATTATTCGATTCAGGCAAAATATAGTTTTGTAATACGTGCTGAACGCCTTCTTCATTCACCTCCGGAGCAGGTGAAAAGACTGATTTAAGAGAAGAAAGCCACGACATACGATGCTCCAAGGCAAAATACAACAAGAAGTACAAAACGTACTAAGGTAAACATGAAGCTATAGTTTAACGATAAATTGCACTCAGGTTAAGTTAATAAATAGGGTTCATTTGGGTAAATAATTTAAAACTGCACTTATAGATGTATTAATATTTTTTTTAATAACGCTAATAACAAAGCATTTAATGATTTTAACGAGATGAAAAGTACATTATTTAGACAAAATTAATATTTCATATACAAAATCAAATTGTTTTTTGAGCTATGGTCTAGTGTAGTCCATCATTTTAAGTGGTTTTCTTGAAAGAACCACAACAATAATCAGAGAGTGTTCATGAAATCTATATTTGCATGCATCATCGCATTGACTATGTCGGCTTCAACTTTAACCTTTGCAGCAAGTGAAACAACTTCAATTCGTACTGTCACAGGTCAAATCGTCTCTATTGGTGACAGTTTTAGTGATGTGGTAACTCGGCTAGACCAATCACCTAAATCTATGAATACTTATGAAATTAAAGAGGACAATGTGGTAAAAACTGTTTCTGATTATGTGTATGAAATTTCAGGTATCACCTATACCCTGACAATCATTAATAACCAAGTACGTAAAATTGTATGGTCTAGAAACTAAAATATTACTACGTTTTCAAAACTCATCTTCATTCTAAAACAATAGAATTCCAAAAGATAAAACCACCGCTTTTATATTTAAAACAGTGGTTTTATTTTTCTATTCACGACAAATAGCGATGGTAGAAACACTCAAGTCTTTAACACCCTAACCTTATGCTTTCGGTGCCGTATCGTCTTTTTTAGAAACATTTTCTGCTGTTGTTGACTCTGAATCTTTACTTTCATCCGTAGAATCATCAGATTTGTGTTTTAAATCATTGAGGACTTTTTCCCCTTTAAGTAAAGCTTCTTGCGCTTTATGCTTTAAATCATCTGCGACTTTTTCAGCACCTAATTTTGCTTCTTTTGCTTTGAGTTTTAGATCATCAGCAACTTCAGACGCTTTATTTTTTAAATCATCAAATGTTGTCATGTTATTTGCTCCAATAGTTTTATGTCTTCTCTTTTATAACAACTGAGCATCTATAAAAGTAAAAAAAATGCAATTTGCAATTATTGTCCTACACAATGTTACGAATAAATTTTACACTCAACTTCAATTTTTAATTTTACTTACAGAATAGAGATTTGAATGAACGCTGAAATCAAAACCAAAATGATCAAAATATGTGAACAAAAAATTGTCTCTAAAGGTGAAAATGTCGGACTTTCCTTTTATGCTTTTTTCGCCAATAAAAATGATGATCCCGAAACACTTATGCAAGTGGCAACATGGTGGATTCAAACACATCGACTCGATCATTTTGAAAAAGCTTTAAAAATTAAACATCTCGTTGAAAGTGAACTTTAAAAAAGTTTACTTTTAAAATAGTTCTGTAAAATTTTGCATATGAGTAAAAATCCCATTTTGGCGTTTGTATTGATCTATTTGTGGCACTAAACGTTGAAAATGTTCAGAATTTACATGTGCGTCTAAAGCATTTCTATCTTCCCATTCTTCAATAAAAACAAAATGCCCCTTATTTTTAAGATCATGGTAAAGATTATAAGAAATACAGCCCTGCTCTAACTTGGTTTTCTCTACCAATTCTTTATATAAAGGCAAAACGATGTCAATCTTATCAATTTGGATAAAGTCTTCTGCGATCAATTTCAACATTTGAAAAATTTTCCGTTTGAGATGCTCTATATTTAGCATATTTTACTATAAGGGCGGAATTTGTAACGCTTTATAATTTGCAATTACTTTTTTATTGTCCCTCATTTTAAATATCCCTTTGCCTATATATAAATATAGGAAATGACCAGTTATAACACCTATAAATAGTGGAATGATTAAGATAATGAAGCCAATCAAACCAAAGTACAAACTCTCGCTTAATTCAGCCATTCTGCCATCTAAAAACTGAAAGAAAAATATTAAGCCGAACCAAATAAAGCCTAATTTATAAAATAATTTAAATATTTTTTGAGGCTCAAAAATTTTAATTGGTGAGGCGAATAATCGAAAAATACAGCTAAAACACATAAATCCAATCAGTATCAACATTGGAGTGAGATAAACGATGACTTCTATGCCCCGCTGCGCGCTTCGATCAGAAGCTGATACAAATAAATCGCCATGATAAAAATTTAAAAATAGACAAAATGGAATCACCAAACTGAGTACAGAAACCAAACTAGCAAACATGGATGATAAAAATAATGACCAAGATCGCATGAGCTACTCCTCTTCTAATCTTGGCTTTAACATCTATATTTGAATTGTATTTTATTTGAATGCTGTGTGAAATTTAGGTGAAGTTTTATGCCAAACCACACCTATCATTTCCATACATTTATTATCTATTTTGACCAATATACTTTACGAACGAACATTCCCCATAAAGCTCACTGTACCAAACAACCAAATAAACAACACAAAACAACGACCTTGCGTAAAACAATTTAGTTCAGAACCATGCAAAATATTATGACGTGTTGCACTCACAGTCGAGCTACTATCCATTTTATAAGCGGGTAATTCTAAGAAGTACGGATTTAATTCATGGGCAATTTTAGCCTTATGCCATAAACTCTTAATTTCATGCCCTTTTAAGCCAGGAACAATTTTATACACATCAATAAATTTACTGTCTTGTTGTTTTAAATAGCCATGTTGAACCAGTACTGCCGTAAGTAATCCTTCCAAAAGCGCATAAAGCACAGGAACACAACCGATATAAAATTCAGATTGATAAAGTTTAAAACTTTGCACCAAAACCGTTTTAAATTGTTCTTTTTGCTCACCTATTTCCAATGCATCAAAGGCTTTGAGCATTTCAGACTGGAAGAATGCGCCATTCACAATATCCAATAAATCAAAAGTTTTAACATCATCTACATCATTGATTAATTTCCAAAAATGCACCAAGTTCAAGGCATCATTGGCAAATTTTGTACCAATTGGCTGCTCTAAATGATCTGCAATTACATTGAAATACGATTCATCGACAGCAAGGTTCTGCAATGTTTTGATTAAAAATGAATGCTCATCTTCTGAAATATCTTCAAGATAATTTTCAGCCTGTTTGAGAATGTTATTTTCTAACTGCTGTTTGGCTTTCAAATTTTGGGGAATCCGTGTTACTTCACGATCAAAATCATCATGGTCAATGTCATTAAAATCATGATTAATCATCTATAGGCACTCAAATCGGACGGCATCAAAGCGACATTATCGCTATTCTTTGGCAAACAATATACAGAAACATTATTTTGAAAACATTTCACCGATTCTATTGTGCATCTTCACAGCAATTACGTTAAAATCGATGACCTTATATAAAATACGAATGAGAGCGTCTATCCGTGCGTAATATTTTAGTGACTAATGCCCTTCCATACGCAAATGGCCCAATTCATATGGGACATTTACTCGGTTACATCCAAGCAGATATTTGGGTTCGTGCCATGCGTGCAATGGGACATGACGTGACTTATGTCTGCGCAGATGATGCTCACGGCACTGCAATTATGCTTCGTGCGGAAGCAAACGGTATTAGCCCTGAAGCGCAAATTGCGAATGTGCAAAAAGAACACATCCGTGATTTTGATGGCTTTAATGTCATTTTTGATCATTATGATTCAACGCATAGCGACGAAAATAAAAACCGTTCTTCAGAAATTTATATCAAAAACCGTGATGCAGGCAATATTGCCATTCGCCCTGTTACACAGCTTTTTGACCCTGAAAAAAGCATGTTCTTGTCTGATCGTTTTATCAAAGGCACATGCCCAAAATGTAAAGCAGAAGATCAGTATGGAGACTCATGCGAAGTTTGCGGTACAACCTATAATGCAACAGAATTACTCAACCCTCGCTCAACTTTAAGCGGTGCGACACCTGTTGAAAAATCATCTGATCATTATTTCTTTAAATTGCCAAACTTTGCAGAATATTTGCAAAAATGGACACGTGATGAAGGTCGTTTACCTGTTTCAATCGCAAACAAACTTGATGAATGGTTTGAAAATGGTTTGAACGATTGGGATATTTCTCGTGATGCACCATATTTCGGTTTTGAAATTCCTGATGCGCCAAATAAATATTTCTACGTTTGGGTCGATGCGCCAATTGGTTATATGTCGAGTTTTGAAAACTACATTAAAACTAAACGTCCTGAACTCAGCTTTGACGAGTATTGGAAAAAAGATTCTAAAAATGAGGTGTATCACTTCATTGGAAAAGACATCGTTTATTTCCACGCATTGTTCTGGCCTGCAATGCTTGAAGGTGCGAATTATCGTACGCCATCAGGTCTATTCGTCAATGGTTTCTTAACTGTGAATGGTCAGAAGATGTCAAAATCTCGTGGTACATTCATTAAAGCAGAAACCTATTTAGAGCATTTAAATCCTGAATATTTACGTTATTACTTTGCCTCTAAACTATCTGATAAAGTTGAAGATTCCGACTTGAATCTGGATGATTTTGTACAAAAAGTGAATTCAGACTTAGTCGGTAAAGTCGTGAATATTGCAAGCCGTTGTGCAAAATTCATTAATACCAAGTTTGATAATAAACTATCTACAACCTGTACAGAGCCTGAACTGGTTCAAAGCTTTATTGATGCAGGCGATTCGATTGCCAAATCTTATGAAGCTCGTGAGTTTTCTGCTGCAATTCGTGAAATCATGGCACTTGCAGACAAAGCTAACCAATATATCGATGAGAAAAAGCCGTGGGCTTTGGCGAAAATTGAAGGCGAAGAACAACAAGTTCATGATGTATGTTCTGTCGGCATCAACTTGTTCCGTCAATTGGCAATTTACCTTGCACCTGTATTGCCAACACTTGCGAGCCAAGTTCAAGACTTCTTGAAAATGGACAACTTCAACTTTGCATCAGGCAAAACTATTTTAGTTGATCATGAAATTGCACAGTTCCAACCACTTATGCAACGTGTAGACCCGAAAGCTGTTGCCTCTATGGTTGATGCTTCTAAGGACTCTTTAGCTGCTGCGGCTGAACCTGTAAAAGTTGAAAAGAAAAAAGAAAAGAAAGCCGTTGAGAAAAAACCTGAACCTAAAGTCGGTGAAGCAGCTCTTAACACAAGCACCATCGGCATCGAAGATTTTATGAAAATTGACCTTCGTGTTGCAGAAGTTTTAGATGCAAGCACTGTTGAAGGTTCTGACAAACTTCTTCAATTGACTTTGAATGTTGGTGAAGCTGAACCACGTAACGTATTTAGCGGTATCCGTGAGTTTTACCAACCTGAAGACCTTAAAGGCAAATTGGTGGTGATGGTGGCAAACCTTGCACCTCGTAAAATGCGTTTTGGTATTTCAAACGGTATGGTTCTAGCTGCGGGCAATGGCGAAGGTGTTTGGGTGATTTCACCTGAATCTGGTGCTAAAGCGGGTGATAAGGTTTCTTAAGGTTTAATACTTTAAGATGAAAGCCTCTACTGATGTAGGGGCTTTTTATCACTTAAATCTATAATCACACTATTTTAATTATCTTGCTGCACTATTTTTCCATTTTCTTTAACTACATGACCATCATAAATATAAATCATTTTATGCTGTGCCACTGCTCTTTCTTGGGCTTCACTTTCCGGCGCCCCGATAAAATCAGGCATTTTGACAACAATTTGACTCGTTGTTGTACTCACGTTGATTAGATCAGAACAAGAACCAACAGCGGGTGAAACACTAACTTTCTTTGTCGGAGCAATTTTTACGAAATACAAAGTGATTGGGCAACCACGTCCTCCTACGTCTTCCACAAGAAGCACATCATCGCCTTTCAACTGATAAATCCCCTCAACATCTAAACTATTGTTACCTTCTATCACAGGATTAACTAGTTTATTATTAAAATATAATGCACCACCTAGATATTCATTAGATTCTTTGATTTGAAACTGACCATAGCGTGTTTCATATATTTCTTCATTTGCATATGCTTGGCATACACCCCCATACATTAAACTTAAAAATAAAGCTTTATAAATCATTATTCGTGCTCTTTAATTCGTGTTGATTAAAATATTATATGCTCTGTTACGATTAGTCCTTTTATTGGGACATTTTGTGTTACCCTCACATTCCATGCATCGACCATTCTACGAAATCCACAATATTTTTTACAAGGTTTAATCACTCCTTCGATTGTTGTTCCCATGATTGGTACACTTATTTGAATTCCCCATTAGGTTATGTATTTGGCTTTTTTCTTCCGTAATCACCCAATTCTTATTTGAGCATTTCTATAAAGCCAAAATAGTTCCAACAACTTTTTGAAAAGCATTTTTCTACGGCTGTATCCGCAATTTGATGTGGGCACTCTTTATTTTTATTATGATCATGGGAAATAGTTTCAAGAACTTTCTTTACATTGAATTGATTATAATAGTTGTTCCTTCAACAGTTATTTGTACACAACTTGAATAGAAAAATAAATACTGAAATAATTCCTTATTTAAATGCTACTCCTAAAACTAATTACTAAATTTTTCAAAAATGGGCAAACCATTGTAGTTCCAACAGGAACTAACGTATTAATGTTTATCACTTCATCCCAAAAATTAACTTTAATCCAAGTAAAGTCATTACCCCACCAGCAATACGGTCAAATACTTTCTTAAATTTCAAGTACACACGACGTGGCTTTTCCGCAGATAAGGCAACGGCTACCAAAGAGTACCAACCTGCATCAATAAAAAAACACAACATCGGCAAAACCACATAAAAATAAATTGGAATTTCTTTTGGTAATAGTGCAGTAAAAATACTCGCCAAAACAATCGCAATTTTAGGATTACTGAGCTGAGTAATAAAACCTAAACGATATGCTTGAGCATAACTCATCACCTGAGCCTGACTATCTGCCTGCTCCATCGGTTCTTTGGCATGTTTAATAATTTTATAGGCAAGCCAAAGTAAATATAGACCACCACAAATTTTTAAAATCAAATAGGCTGAAGGCACTGCCAATAAAATAGCCTGCAAGCCCATTACAGCAAGTAAGCCAAAAAAAGCTGCGCCTGTACCTGTACCTAAAGCAGTAAACAAACCATGACGGCGTGAAATTGCAATCGAGTTTTTAGCTACATAAATAAACGTTGGACCTGGACTGATTGCGCCAAGCATCAGCGCAAAAGCAATAGAACCCAATATAAGTAATGATTCCAAGTGTCCAACCTTATCATTGAATAAATTTGCGTAATTTTACTGCAAAAATGAACTAAAAATTAAATTCTCTAAATAAAAAAATGAAATATTCAGACCCTAAGAAATAGTCAAATCAAACCACATGTAAAATTCTGATTTTAATAATTATTATTTACTTTATTTTATAATTTAAAAAGCTTAAACTAGCAGACATAATTAACAAATACTTAAAAATAATTTCAATGAATATAAAGAATACTTTAAAAAATATGACAATTGCTGAAGCACTTTTACTTCGTATTGATCTTATTACAAAGCGAGATGCTTTACAGCAACGTATAAATAACAACTTATTAATCAAAGCGGGTGCTAAACTCAGTGTGGCACCGCAAAGTTTAATTCGTGAAGCATTTGCAGTAAATAAAGAAATTTACGAATTGACCCATCGTATTAATGCGACCAATGCCGCTACAAAAACGATTCATAATCGTAAAATATTAAATGTACTTGCAGATCGACAAGCATTGAAACATCAACAAATGATTCTTCAGCAAGCAATTGATAAGGTGAATGAAGACTACCATTTATATAAACAAGATCCTTCATGGATTCATACTATTTCTATGAATGACTTACAGAAACATTATGATGAGATCACAACTCAATTACATCAGTATAATTTAGAAATTCAGGCATCAAATTGGAAAATTGATTTAATTTAAGCCATTCAAATATGCAATAGCTCAGGATAGATCTGGCAATTTATCATTCAATCTATCCGCTTAAATTAAATCGTTATTTATTTTCAATATTCAGTTCAGTATTGAAATCACCCACATTCAGTCGATAATCTTTTTCATATACAGGCATACCTGCAATATGAATTGAACGAACCTCAGTCTTTGTCGGTGTTGGTGCTTTTTGGTCACATCCTGCCAACATACAAATGACTAGTATACTAAAACCTATCGATAATTTTTTCATCACAGATTCCCATTCATTATTTTTATTCTTTACAGCATAGCACTCCTGCTTAAAAAATCAGCTCATCATTCAATTGTTATTGTAATAATCTATTTTCAATATTTTATGTTTTGCATCTTAAAATGAATAACTTAATTTACAGATTCTTTTAAACACGGCGAACTTTTTGACTTAAAGTCTTTACCCCATGTTCGATAGCCTTGAGTATCAATATGAAAACGATTATTTCCATACATACCTAAACCCATCTTCAATTTTGTACCTTCAGTTTGCCAAAATTGACATAAGGCTTTGACCAATAATTTACGATCTTGCTCATGTGTTTCTTTCGGATCAAGTACATGAAAATCGACTGCATAATGATAAACGTGCTTACTTTGCTTAGCCCCATGCACACAGGTATTGAGCGATGGACTACGATACATTGCTGTAATGGTGTAACGTTCAAAATATGCATCACGATACAATTGATCGAGTAGTTTTAAACTCCCAATAATATTATTCCAATACGCTTTCGGTGGAATAGCAAAACGCTCTGATTCACATGCTTTCACCATGACATTACGATTGGTCATAATTTCAAGCTTTGTTGGTGGTTGTGTTAAATATTGACGTATAAATTGAAAATAATCATCTACAAGTTTAGGATCTTGCTCGGCTTTCCAATGATTAAACTTTTCTTTTAACTCATTTTTATTTCCTGATTTCTCCTGAGTTGGATCTTTTTTCATATCACAACCCATAATAAATAATGTACTCAACAGACTGACTATAAAAATAATTGTTTTTATTACACTCACTTGGGTTCTCTTTTATATAGATTAGTTAAATCAGATAAATATATCAAAAAATGCTTTTATTTTAATCGTCATCATTCACTTTAACTTATCTGATCTTATCTCCAAGTAACTCTCTAAAGTTTAAATTTAAAAATGAATGATATAAATAGTAAGGGTTTTGATCAAAAAAATGTCCGTTAAATATGTGAATCGGCTTTCAAACCAATCTCATGCGAAAGCATCATCAAAAGGAAGAGTAAATTTGGGAAAATTCGCTCGAAACAACTACCATTCTGAAAATACAGCATCACACTAAATAATGTCTTTTTATCAATTATAAGAATGTCGTTGTAAAACTTATTACATATACAATGTACTCAACTTTATAAGGAATTGTCTATATGTCTATGTTTGATCGTATTGCCCAAACTGTGTCTTATCAAACATTGACCTTAGATTCACCTGTTCAAATTACCATTAAACGACTCGATCAAATTCATCCACACATTTCGGGCAATAAATTTTTTAAACTGAAACACAACCTACTTGAAGCACAAAAACAAGCTGCAAAAAAAATCATTACCTTTGGTGGCGCATATTCCAATCATATTGCAGCGACAGCTTATGCAGCACATCTGTTTGGTTTTGAGAGTATAGGTATTATTAGGGGTGAAGAGTTAGCAGATAAACCTTTAAATCATACCCTATCTAAAGCGCAACATTTTGGCATGCAACTGCAATTTTTTTCACGAGAAAAATATCGTCAAAAAGATACAGAAGCATTTTTACAACAACTCAAAAAAGAACATCCTGATGCCTACATCGTACCTGAAGGCGGTAGCAATGCGCTTGCCATTTTAGGCTGTCAGGAAATATTAACCGATGATGATCGTAAAAATTATGATGTGATCTGCTGTGCCGTCGGTACAGGTGGAACAATTTTAGGACTCATTGAAGCAAGTTCGACTCATCAAAAAATTTTAGGCTTTTCAGCACTTAAAGGTGATTTCTTACAAAAGGAAATTGCTCTTAAAACGACTAAATCTAATTGGAAAATTACAGATGATTATTGTTTTGGAGGCTATGCCAAAACCACTGTTGAATTATTCACGTTTATACAAAATTTTGAACAACAATATCAAATTCCTTTAGAGCAGATTTATACAGGCAAAATGCTGTTTGGACTTTTGAATTTAATCGAAAATAATCATTTTGCGAAAAATACTCGAATATTGGTGATTCATTCAGGTGGTTTACAGGGACGAAAAATGCCCTTTTCTGATTCAAATCAATGATGAAACAGCTAGAAATTTTTTGTCAAATCTGCAACTAAAAAGATACGCAAGAAATCAAAAGCAATATTGTCTATAATGCTGTGCTTTCTTCCCCCCCTCTTGAGTGTGTCATGTCTTCCAACCTCTATGATGTTATTGTTCTCGGCGCTGGTGCTTCAGGTTTAATGCTTGCTGCCAAAGCTGCTGCCCGTGGGCGTAAAGTTTTAGTAGTTGAAAAAGCAAATAAAATTGGTAAAAAAATTCTCATGTCAGGCGGTGGTAAATGTAACTTTACCAATCTTTATGTTGAGCCTGAAAACTTCATTTCACATAATCCACATTTCGTTATTTCGGCACTCAGCCGTTATACCAATTGGGATTTTATCGGCATGGTTTGTGAATATGGCATCGAGTACGAAGAGCGGAAACATGGGCAATTATTCACACTCAATGGTGCGAAAGAAATTTTAGCCATGTTATTGAATGAATGTGAAAAAACAAAATCTGTCGATATTAAAACCAGTTGCGAAGTCAAAGCGGTTTCAACTGTTGATGGTAAAAATTTTCAAGTAGCCACAAATCAAGGTTATTTTGAAGCTGAATCGGTAGTTGTTGCATCAGGCGGTTTATCTATTCCAACACTTGGTGGTTCTGCTATTGGTTATGACATTGCCAAACAATTTGGACATTCCATTCACGCCACTCGTGCAGGATTAGTGCCGTTTACTTTTTCCGATCAATTCAAAGAAGTCACAACAAGACTCAGTGGTAATGCAGTAGAAGCAACTTTATCAAATGAACTCAATAGCTTTACTGAAGCCTTATTGTTTACCCATCGTGGTTTGAGTGGTCCAAGTTCATTACAGCTTTCAAATTATTGGAATGTTGGGCAAAGTTTTAACATTAACTTTTTACCTGCTGTAGAACTGTTTGAATTATTTAAAGTAAAAAAACAAAGCCATCCTAAAGTACTTTTGCGTACATTATTGGCTGAACATTTACCAAAAAGTGTGGTGCTTGAATTACAGACTTTAATTTGGGCTGAATGGGCTGAAACAGCAATAGGGCAACTCAGCGATGAAAAGCTTGAAAGCATTGCCAATAAATTACATCAATTTGAAGTTAAGCCTTCTGGTACTGAAGGTTACCGTACTGCAGAAGTGACTTTAGGCGGTGTCGATACCACTGAAGTTTCATCGAAGACCATGGAAAGTAAAAAACAAAAAGGTTTATTTTTCATTGGTGAAATTTTGGATGTTTCAGGACATTTAGGGGGCTTTAATTTCCAATGGGCTTGGGCTTCTGCACATGCAGCATCTGAATATGTATAAGTAAAATACCTTACAAAAAATTAAGCAGTTTGAATTGTCATTAATTCAAACTGCTTTTTTGTGACATCTAAATCAATATCATCCAATATAGAACTTATTCCAAATAATCCATTTGAAATAACTGCGCTTGAGATGTATGGGCACGTGCAATGGCTTGATCCATTGGATCTTGCGGTGCAATGCTCTGAATACGTTTTTCCAATTGGCTTAATTTTGCCAAAACAATCTTTTTAAAAATAGTGATAAATTTCATAGAAGTTCCTTCTTCTTCAGACCCAATCAATTATATTATCAATTAATATTTTATATATTAATAATTTAAATCTAATTTATTTCACATCAAAAGTCTATAACGATTGAAAATTATTCATCTTTTTGGTCATTTTTTTTAACTTGAGATCTGTCAGTGGAATCTTGTTTTTTCTGTATATCAGCACGAGATGTATCTTTATTGGCAAAAACAAATTTATAAGCACTTGCCAAAAAACCTACCGTAATTCCCGCAATAATAATAGGTGCAACGAATTTATTCGGCTTTTTATCGGTCATTGATTTTCTCCTTCATTTTTTATCAAATAGATACAAGTTCATTCAAAATACTATGCATATTTTTAAATAATATAAAGGTCATTGTGTACTCATTTATATTTTAATGAACAGGTGAATTCGGGTCATTTTTTTCCGATGAAGTGAATACTCCAAGACTATTTATTAAGCTTATGTTTTACAATCACATTCCAAAAATAGAATAATATTCATCCAATCTTAAAACAACTCAAATAAAAAAGTAAATTGGGGGATTTAGCATGTTCAGTTTGAAAGTGGGCTATACTATGTTCCCGCTCAATTTTTGGCAATTCAGGTATGACCTATCTTAGGCAAAGTGTCTCGCTTGATCTAGACACAGATGTCACTGCACAGTGTTTTTTACATACAACGCGTGATGAAAATTTGATTGGTATCGTTGAATTTAAGAAACCGAGTTATATTCTAAAATGGGGTGACTTAGAGTTTTTTCGTCGTCGTACTGAAGAATTGTCTGTTATGCCATTGCCTGATTGTATCAACGCGATGATTATTGATATTCGAGATGTCGCTGCCTTTTTGGATAATGAAGTTCCTATTATTCCATGGCGCTTAATTGAGGAAGATTGTCCAATTCGTTTAGTCGTTCCACAAGATCGCCTAGAACATTATTCAGGCATTTTTGAGCCAACATGGTTAAGCTGCGACCAAGCAACAGCGATTCAAGAATTACGTGAAATGATGGATATGTTTGTCCATTAAAGTTTAATTTAAAAATAAAAATATGGGTATAGAAAAATCCTCAACTCTGAGGATTTTATGTTTAGAGCATCAATATTTTGAATCACACATCTGAGTTTTTCATTGATCTAACCTTACCCTGATGCAACATTACCAATAATTTTCGACTGCAATATTACCTTCACCACGACGGTTCATAGTCAAACCACGCGCTTTAAGTGCATCTTTGGTATCATCAACCATTTGTGGATTGCCACAGAGCATGACATGCGTAGTCGCAGGATTAAAAGCCAAACCCGCCACTTTTTCTAATTCGCCATTTGCGATCAACACTGGTAAACGATCATGTAATATCGCATTTGGGTCACGTGTAATAATTGGAATAAATTTAAAACCCTGATGCCCTTCGCCAAAAGTTTCGGCAATCTCTTGAATTCGCGCTACATATGCCAACTCAGCTTCAGTACGTACACTATATACAAGATTGATATGCTGATACTTCGTCCATGTCTCAAAATCTTGTAGCATCGAAATAAATGGGGCTAAACCAGTTCCTGTCGCAAGTAACCATAAATCTTGTGGCAAAGGCAATTGGTAACGTGCTAACGTTAAAAATCCATAAGGGATTTTTTCCAAATACAGCTCATCGCCTACTTTTAAATGTTGCAAATTTGAGGTGAAAGCACCATCGGGTACGACAATTGAGAAAAATTCGAGCGTTTCATCAAAGGGTGATGACACCACTGAATATGCCCGAACCACCAATTCATCACCTACTTTTAAACCAATACGAGCGAACTGACCTGCGGTAAATTTAAAATGAGCAGGTCTAGTCATGGTGAAACTAAATAAAGTATTGGTCCAACGATGTACAGATAAAACCGTTTCTAAGCTAAATTTATCAATTGACATGATTTCTACGTGGCGTGAGTGATACAGCTCATGTTAGCATGACAGGCTAAATGATGAATAATTTTAAATGTTAAGGCGATCTCCATGCGTATGACTTTACGTCAATTGGCTGTGTTTGTAGCCGTGGCTCAAGAAGGTACCGTCACCAAGGCAAGTGATGCTGTTCGTCTAACCCAAAGTGCAGCAAGTATGGCATTGGCAGACCTCGAAGATGGTTTGGGTGCTCCACTCTTTGATCGCCTTGGAAAACGCTTACAACTCAATGATCTTGGTCGTTTTTTACTGCCACAAGCATTGGAAATTTTAGGTCGTTGTGATGCTTTTGAACAAGCAGCTAAAGGTGAACTGCAAAGTATTGATTTACGCATTGGCGCAACACTGACCATTAGTGATTATCTGATGCCTGATTTAATGGCTAATTTTTTGCAAATGCAACCAAAAGCACACTTGCAACTACAAGTGGGCAATACCCGCCAGATGATTGAAGCAGTCAATCAATTTCAGCTCGATTTAGCCCTCATTGAAGGCTCGTGCCATTTACCACAACTACAGTGTATCCATTGGCGTGATGATGAGTTAGCCGTGTGCTGTGCACCTGATCATCCTTTAGCACAATTAAACCGTCTTTTAAAACCTCAAGATTTTCAACAAGCGGAATGGATTTTGCGTGAAGAAGGTTCAGGTACACGAGAAGTGTTTGATACTGCTATTTTAAAAGATTTGGAAAATGCCAATATTCGCCTCACACTTGGACACAATGAAGCTATTTTAAAAATTGTTGCTGGTGGCTTAGGCATATCATGTATTTCGAAACTTGCGATTGAACCCTTACTTGAAAAAAATCAATTGGTAATTCTCGATACACCTTTTTGGCAATTAGCGCGCCCATTGTTCATGCTTGTACATCGTCAAAAATATCAAGGACCAGGTCTGAAAGCCTTTATGCAATTCTGTGACTTAAGATAATTTTTCTTGAATTCTCAATATCAAATTAAAAAACGCCATCTCAATGGCGTTTTTTATTAGTTTTGATTGCTACCTTCATCAATGATCTGACTACGTTTTATTAAATCACTTGTGACACGAACATCAGCGGCGGGTCTTTCTTTCTGTTCCGACTTCTGTAATGCTTGTTCATTTTTTTCTTGTGAAGGCTCAATCACTTTTGCTGTCATTTGCCTTGTTTCAGTCTGATTAGAAGTTGTTTCATTCAATGCTTCACGTGACTTTTGTGAAAAATAAACTTGTTTTACATGTCCAACAGCTTTGCGCTGTTCAATCACGATATCATTTTGTTGTTGTGTATATAAATCTAGTTTAAAGCTTTGCTCAGCCTGATAATCCTGAAATATATTCCAAGTATAATAACCTCCCGCCAATGTGCCCATGAACAAAATGCTTAGCCATGCAAATACTTTAGTTGCTTTAGAACGATTTTGTTGTACAGGATCATGCCAAGATTGTACTTTCAATGAAGGCATTTTAAAAGAATATTTAGGTGCATGATCTAAACGAATAAATTGGCTTGCCTTTAATTTCCCTTGATTTTGTACAATAATAAATTTTACATTTTCACCTTTACGTGGCAATCCCCCTTCAGATGGAAAATCTGAGATTTCAAAAAAAATCGTCTCATTATTATCTTGTACTGTGACAAAACCGAAACCATGATCAGGCTGATATTCTTTTACTCTGCCTAAATTATACATGAGCTTATCCATATCCTTACTTCTCATTAGGTTATATGCGATTTAACTATTTTTTTCAAACACTGTTTTGATTGTTATGTGATCAATTTATCACTAATTATCCTATTGCGATGAATGGTTTATTTTTCTCGATTTTTTCCGAGTAATTCATCTAAGGCTTGATTTGATAGTATTTTATTTGGTAAGCGACCTAAAGCACGACGCTGTTCAGCTACCTGCTGTTTTTGTTCAGCAGTGAGCTTGTTTAACTTAATTGCTTGATCTTGTTGATAGTGCTGATAACGCTTATAGGTATATAGAGCTAAATTGATACACAATAAGCCAATGAGACCCAAAACAATCCACCACCAATTAACTCCATTACTCTTACATTGATTTTTCTTAAACCCCTCTTTAACAGTTGGCGCTTTGTAATGCCTATAGCCAAATTTAGCTTTTAAGTTTTGGTAGGTTGAACTCTTATGATACTGTGCAATATCGAGTGAATTACTCTGAACAGGTGGACTTAACGGTACTACAGATTCCACAGATTCCACAGATTCCACAGATTCCACAGATTCCACAGATTCCACAGATTCCACAGATTCCACAGATTCCACAGCGTTGATGTTTAACTCTACTCTAGGCAAGTGTTGTTCAGTGCTATTTTGTAAATCGGCTTGTTTGTTGATTTGAATACCATCTTCTGCAAGCGTTACAAGTGGTGTCATAGACTGACGAACAATATCAAAACTATTCTTTTTCACTTCTATTTCTTGCGTATAAGCTGCATTTTTATAATCTAATCGGACAATCAGATTTGCGTGTAGCACACCATTTTTTTCTATAATAGAACACTTAATTCGTTCACCAATATGAGGAGCAATATTTGAATTTGGAAAGTCTGCACTAGCAAAAATAAGCTCTTGTTCATTGTCTAATAATACAATGTGGCCCTTTTTGGTTACTTTGTCATAAATTGTGACCAACCCCTTATAGAACATAATGAAGTACTCATTTTATTATAATTAAAATAAAAAAGGAGGTTGTTAACCTCCTCTTTATAATACTCAATTTTAATCTTTTTGAACACTACCAAAAATTTTATCGCCTGCATCGCCTAAACCAGGAACGATATAGCCATTTTCATTTAAACCATCATCAATAGAAGCGGTGAAAATCGTAACATCAGGATGCGCATCTTCAACACGTTTAATGCCTTCAGGTGCAGCAACAAGAACCATCACACGGATGTCTTTACAACCACTTGCTTTCAATGCATCAATTGCAGCAACAAGTGATGAACCTGTTGCCAACATTGGATCAATAATCATGGCAATACGATTTTGTACATCAGGAACTAATTTTTTATAATAAGTTCGTGCTTCTAAAGTTTCTTCGTCACGCTCTAAACCGAGTACAGATACTTTTGCACTTGGAATAAGGCTTAAGAAGCCATCAAGCATACCAATACCTGCACGTAAAATTGGCACAACTGTAATTTTTTTACCCGCAATCCGATCTACAGTCACTTTACCATTCCAACCATCAATTTCATGGTCAACCATTGGTAAGTCTTTAGTTGCTTCATAAGTAAGCAACATAGTGACTTCTTGTGCAAGCTCACGAAAGTTTTTAGTACTGATTTCCGCACGGCGTAATAAACCTAATTTATGGCGGATAAGTGGATGGCGAATTTCTTGGATAGACACGGGAGAACACCTAAAAAGCGAACAATATAATATGGATAGTATAAATGTTTTTTATATAAGAAATAAGAAAAGCCCTCAATGAATGAGGGCTTTTTTTGTTAACAGCTATCGTTTTTTTGGATTACTGAAGTACTAAATGTAATGGTGCAAGCATTTGAGCTTGATTCGCCAAAGCAATAATCGGATCTGGGTAAACACCTACAACGATTACAAGCAATGCAGCAAGAAGTACCATAATACCACCCGCTTTTTGTCCCCAATGCTTATCTGCATCAATACGAGGAGTCTCAGGCGGTGTCATATATAGAACAACCATCACACGTAAGTAATAGTACAAACCAATACCACTACCAATCACGATCATTGCCGCATAGAACCAATGTTGTTGAGACACAACTGTCATCACCAACATGAACTTACCAATGAAGCCTGCTGTCAACGGAATACCTGCAAGTGACAACATCATTACAGTCAATGTTGCAGTCAATACAGGACGACGCCAGAACAAACCACGGTAATCAGCAAGTGATTCGGCTTCATCTACATTGTTGTATGGGCTAGACATCAACGCCACAACACCAAACGCACCAATGGTGGTAATCACATAAGTAAATACATAAGTACCCACTGATGTTAGGCTGAGGAATGATGCACTCACAAGACCCAATAACAAGTAACCGAAGTGTGCAATTGATGAATACGCAAGAATACGTTTCAAGTTCACTTGACGCACTGCAAGTAAATTACCTGCAAGAATCGAAAGAACAGCAATGACAACAATTACAGTTTTGATTGATTCAATACCAATCACACCTGAAGACAACAAGTAACGAACCAACAAACCAATCATTGCAACTTTAGAAACCGTTGCAAGGAATGTTGCGATTGGTGCAGGCGCACCTGCATAAACGTCTGGTGTCCATTTATGGAATGGTGCGAGTGACAATTTAAACGCAACTGCCGCAATGATTAGACCCAAACCAATAATCGCAAGTGGAGATTCAATCAGTTGGTGATATTGACCAAGATACGTTTGTAACGCAGTCATCACTTCTGGATTTTGTGTCTTCGTCAATGTCCAGAATAATTCATCAACTTGACCTGCAAATGATAATGAACCTACTGTTGCATACACATACGCCATACCCATCAATAACATTGCAGAAGCAGTCGCTGAAAGAACAAGGTATTTAATCCCTGCTTCAAGCGATTTACTACGTTGATACGTATATGCCAATAGACCGTAAACAGGAATCGACATTAACTCAAGGCTAATAAAGAATGATGCGAAGTGTGTGCTTGCAACCATAAGCATTGCACCTGACACTGAAATTAGCATCAAAAGGTACAATTCTTCACGGTTGTCTTTATAATTTTCAATGTACGCATGAGAAAGTGTGAAACACGCAAGCGCAGCAATCAAAATAATAATTTGATAGAACAATGTAAATGGATCAACCATAAACATGCCCATCACCGTTGCAGGTTCATATCCTTTACCAAAAAGCGTAAATAAGATATTGAGCAATGCAAGGTTTAAACCAATTACTGAAACTGTTGCAATTAAATTATGGTTTCGTTTAATTGCAATTAGAATCATCACGACAATTGCGGTCAAAGCCACAATCATCACTGGTGCTAAAGGCATTAAGTCGGAAAAAGAGAGTGTGAAGTTCATGACTTATTGGATCTCCACATTTTGTTGAGTTGCAATTTGCTGAACAGCATCAGCAACATCTTGAGTTGGCGTAAAACTATTTGCTAACCAAGCCATGCTCGAATTTGAAACATCAAGGAACGTTTGCGGGTACAGACCCAACCAAATCAAACCAATCGCACAAACAAGAAGAAGACCAATTTCACGTGCATTGAGATCTTTCAAAGGCGATGCATAATGTTGTTTTTGCTCTTCATTTGGCGTACCAAATAAAGCTTTGTGGATGAGAATAAGACCGTAAAGACCTGCAAAAACCAAACTCACCGCGGCAAGAATTGTAAAGAGTGGGAATTTACCAAATGAACCCATCAAGATCAGGAATTCACCAATAAAGTTACCTAGTCCTGGAATACCGACAAGTGCCGATACAAAGAACATCAAGAAGAATGGCAAATATTGGAACTGACCACGAATACCACCCATCAAGCGTAAATCACGTGTGTGCAAACGTTCGTAAACTTGACCACACATAATGAACAATGCAGCAGAAGATAAACCATGTGCAAGCATCATGATCATCAAGCCTTGGAAAGTCAGGATGTTACCTGCATAAAGTGCAAGTAAAACAAAGCCCATGTGCGAAATAGATGTGTACGCAAGCAGACGTTTCATATCTGTTTGTTGGAATGCACACACTGCACCGTAGAAAATACCGATCAAACCAAGAATAATCGCGATATCTGCAAACTGAGCAGATGCTGCTGGGAAGAATGGAATCACGAAACGTAATAAACCATAAGCCGCAGTTTTGATCAGAATCCCTGCAAGGTCAACAGAACCTGCTGTTGGTGCTTGCGCATGCGCATCGGGTAACCAGCCGTGTAATGGGAATACAGGAAGCTTCACTGCAAAACCAATAAAGAAACAGATCATCAATGCATAAGCAAAACTTGATGTTGCAGGGTTAGCATCTAATGCATTTGCTACAGCCATTAAATGTGTATAACCAAATTCAATGCCACCACCCATCATATAACCAGCAATCACAAGTCCTAAAATGCCGACAAGCATAATCAGACCCGCAACTTGGGTATAAATGAAGAATTTAGTTGCAGCATAAACGCGAGATTTACCATCTGCACCTGAATGTCCCCAAAGTGCAATCAAGAAATAGATTGGAACTAGCATCATCTCCCAGAAGAAGAAGAAGAGGAACATATCAATTGCAAGGAAAACACCAATGACACCACCCAAAGACCATAAAAGGTTTAAATGGAAGAAGCCAACGTTTTTCTGAATCTCGCCCCATGAACAGCCTACTGCAAGTACACCGAGTAATGCAGTCAAACCGACCATAAGAAGTGACAAGCCATCCACAGCAAGGTGAATGTTAATGCCTAATGTTTTAATCCACTCAATTTTAAACTGTGCAGCCCACTCTGGTGCGCTTACACCCAACTGATAGTTATATGTACCAGAATGCCATAAAGAAATGGTCAATCCTAGTGTAACCAACATCCCTACCAACGCAATATAACGTGGTAGATGTTGGTCGATTTTATCGACCAACCAACAAGCAAAACCTGCAATGAACGGTACGAGGATCAGCGCTGGTAAAATCCAATTGTTTGTGATTTCCATCTTATTTCCCCACGACCTGAATCACGATCAGGATCATCAACACAACCACTACACCAAGAGACATACTTGATGCATATTCGCGTAATAGACCCGTCTGACGTGAACTTGTAAATTTATTACCACCTTTTACAATGGCTGGTAAAAGAAGCCACAAGCCATCAATTGGATCACGACCAAAGATCTTCGCCAATAACAAGTAAGGTTGAACAAATACAAGGTTATACAGTGCATCAAAACCAAATGCATTACGGCAAATATTCACAAGCCCTGCACCAAATGAAGTTGCTGCAAACCCTTTAACCGCATTATAAGCAAATGCAAATAAAACGACGCCAACTGCAAGACCAACGAGCGCAATACCGACAGCAGTATATTCAGCTGAATGCATGCCATGTGTTAAAGCTTCTGAAACTTCAAATACAGGAATGTTTGCAGCTGTCAGTGCTTTTTCAACGGGTGCTTTAAGGAAATAAGCTAAACCTGTTGAAAGAACAGCAAGAATACCCAATGGCGCCCAATATGTTGCGCCTTTGATTTCGTGATATGGCGTATTTTCTTTACCAAAGAATACAACCCAAATTAAGCGGAATGTATAAATTGAAGTTAAGAAAGCACCTGCTACACCCACCCAATACAACCAGCCAAAAGTTGCGATTGACTGACCTTGAACCCAAACAGCACCCAAGATTGCATCTTTCGAGAAGAAACCAACAGTAATGAAAGGAATTGCTGCTAATGCACCACCACCAATGGCAAAACATGCAAACAGGAATTTGTTCTTGTAGAACAAGCCACCCATTTTAAAAATATTTTGTTCGTGATGATACGCAAGAATCACTGCACCAGAAGAAAGGAACAATAACGCTTTAAAGAATGCGTGAGAAAGCATATGGAACAGACCAGCTTGGTATGCTTCAGCACCCACAGCCATAAACATATAACCCAACTGACTCATTGTTGAGTAAGCAAGAATACGTTTGATGTCTGTTTGAACCAATGCAGCAAAGCCTGCAACCAATAATGTTACAGCACCTGTAATTGAGATGAACTGCATTACTTCTGGTGTCATTTCAAACACAGAGAACATACGACAGCACAAGTAAATACCCGCTGTAACCATTGTTGCTGCATGGATCAATGCTGATACTGGTGTAGGACCAGCCATCGCATCTGCTAACCATGTTTGTAATGGAATTTGCGCTGATTTACCTGCAGCACCCAAGAACAACATGAGTGAAGTCCAAAGTGCAAGGTTATGATCCAATGCCAATACTTTCGGTGCTTCTGCAACGATTGTACCAATGTGCAAAGTACCAAATTGTTGGAAAAGTAAGAACAATGCGATGAGTAAAAATACATCACCCACACGTGTTACTGTAAATGCTTTGATTGCTGCAAAACCATTTTCAGGGTTTTGGTAGTAATAACCAATCAATAGGTAAGAACATAAACCTACACCTTCCCAACCTAAGAATAACAACGCTAAGTTGTCACCCAATACAAGTACAAGCATGCTTGCAACGAATAAGTTGAAGTAAGAGAAGAAACGTGCAAAGTCTTCTTCGCCACGCATATACCACGTTGCAAAGATATGAATCAGGAAGCCTACACCTGTTACCATGCCCATCATGAGTAATGATAGACCATCAAGGTGCAAACTAATGCCCGGTGCAAAATCACCAACGCTAAACCAAGTCCATAAGTTTTGAACCACTGGCGTTGAACCATTGTTTACAAAACCAATACCTGCAATCAATGCGACTAAAGCAGATAAGCCGACAGAACCTGCACCAATAATTGCTGCTACATTTTCAGGAAGTTTATTACGACCTGCCGCTAAAAGGACAAAACCAATGAGCGGGAATAAAATCGTTAGATATAAATAACTCATCCGCGCATCTCACTGGCTGCATCCACATCCAAGTGATGGAAGCGATGGTAAAACTGAAGGACGATTGCAAGACCAATACAAGCCTCTGCAGCGGCAAGTGTCAAAATCAAAATGAACATGATCTGTCCATCTGGTTGCACCCAAGCACTACCCGCAACAACGAATGCAAACGCTGCTGCATTCATCATTACTTCTAAGCTCATAAGAACAAATAAAAGATTGCGACGAACCATTACACCGTAAAAACCAAGTGCAAAAAGGATAGATGCAACGATCAAACCATGTTCTAAAGGAATGTTGCCCATTATTCTTTCTCCTCATCTGCACCTGGTACACGTTTGCCCAAGTGGTATGCAGCTACAAGTGCAGCAAGCAATAACATTGCCGCAACTTCAACTAACAATACGTAATGTGAAAAGAGTGCCTGACCAACCAATTTAGGGCCGATCACTTGCGTACCGAGCAACATGCCTGTAGATGTATAGTCACCAGACAACATCCATACTAAGCATAAGCCCATCAAGAAGCTCAACATCGCTGGTACTGCCCAAGCATCTGAAGTTAACCATTTACGCTCTTGATCTACAGTCTCTTGACCAAGATTCAGCATCATCACAACGAATACGAATAACACCATAATTGCGCCGGCATAGACAATAATTTCAAGTGCAGCTGCAAAAGGTGCTCCAATGGTCAGGAACATACCTGCCACTGCCAACAATGAAACAATCAAGCTCAACAATGCGTGAACTGGCGTTGCATTGGTTACAACACGGATTGTAGAAACAATGGCCACAAGAGCCATTAAATAAAATGGCCACATCATGGTAATAAGCTCCGTACGTCTACAGGTGCGCTTTCACGCTGTGCTTGACCTTTCTCTTTACCATCAATTGCCATACCAGTTACACGGTAGAAATTGTAGTCTGGATATTTGCCAGGCCCCGAGATCAGTAAGTTTTCTTTTTCGTACACAAGATCCTGACGAACGTATTCGCCCAATTCAAAATCAGGTGTTAACTGAATTGCAGTGGTTGGACATGCTTCTTCACACATACCACAGAAAATACAGCGTGAGAAGTTGATACGGAAAAACTCCGGATACCAACGACCATCTTCTTTTTCAGCTTTTTGTAGTGAAATACAACCTACAGGACATGCAACCGCACACAGGTTACATGCAACACAACGCTCTTCACCATCTGGGTCACGTGTCAACACGATACGACCACGGTAACGTGGTGGTACGATCTGTTCGGCTGGTACTTCAGGATATAAAATCGTGTCACGTTTACGTGTGACATGGCTGAACACCATCCACAATGAACGTACGATCGACCCTACTCCAGCTAGAATTTTATACATTTTGTACTCCCTGCTGTCCTAGGCTTGATTCATCAGAATCACAGCACCAGTCACCAAAAGGTTGACTAACGCTAATGGTAAACATACTTTCCAACCAAAATTCATCACTTGGTCATAACGTGGACGCATTAAAGAACCACGAGCCAAGACAAACATCATCACAAAGAATGCTGTTTTGATAATGAACCAGAACGCATCTGGAATGAATGGAATATCTAAGTTAAATGGCGCTAACCAACCGCCGAAGAACAACGTAACAATCAACGCTGAAATTAAGATCACGTTCACGTATTCAGCAACGAAGAACATCCCCCACTTCATACCGCCGTATTCTACATGGTAACCTTCCGCAAGTTCTTGCTCAGCTTCAGGTTGGTCAAATGGATGACGATGCGTTACCGCTACACCCGCAACCACGAATACCATAAAGCCAATGAACTGTGGAATCACGAACCAGACATCACGTTGAGCTTCAACGATGTCACGCAAGTTAAATGAACCTGCAATCGCCACAACACCCATCAATGAAATACCCAAGAACACTTCATAAGAAATGGTTTGAGCAGCAGAACGTAAACCACCGAGCAATGCATATTTGTTATTTGATGACCAACCACCGAACAGTACTGCATAAACTGCAATACCTGCCATTGCCATAAAGAACAATAGACCAATGCTCATATCTGCAACACCTAAGTAAGGTGAAACAGGAATAACCATGAACGACAGTACCGCAGTTGCCATTGCAACTGCAGGTGCCATACGGAACGTTAATTTATCAACAAACTTTGGTGTCCAATCTTCTTTGAACATGATTTTAAGCATGTCGGCAACGATTTGGAACATACCGCCTGGACCAACACGGTTAGGACCATAACGGTCTTGCCACAAACCCAGTAAACGACGTTCAACAAATGACATCAATGCTGCGAGTAAAACCACAGCCAATAAGATGACAATTGCTTGAAGTACTGAGTAAGCAACTGGCCAGTCCTGTGCCCAAGTCGGTAAGGCGCGTAAAGTTTCATTCATGATTACACTCCTACCGCTACAGATACAGGTTCAGCAAGAGAAACCGTAGGTGCTTGACCAACTGGGTAACCAATATAACCTGCAGGTAAATATTCGATGACTTGTACAGGAAGACTGATTTCAGTTTCGCCTGCTTTCACCGTAATGTTTTGACCTTCTTGAACCTTCAAACGTGCTGCATCTTGTTCACCGACTGCAAACACAGCATTTGGAATACGTGTTTCCATCGCTGGTGTTTTCGTCGTAAATTCGCCTGATGCAAAAATATGATGCATCGGGACAAGACGGAAGCTTTCAGGATTCACGACAACAACAGCTGGCGCAACGAAAGTACGGACAGGACGCTTATTCAAACGGTCAAATAGACGCACGCCTGAATCACCACCTTTCAAATGACCACCCACTTTGTCTTGGAATTTATTCCAAGATTGTGGTGAGTTCCAACCCGCAGACCATGCAAATGGAACCAATGCAGATGGAGTTTGATCACCAACATAACCTTCCATAGAGAATGCTAATGCAGAGTCTTTATCGACAGGTTGTTTTGGTTCATGAATTGAAAGTGGCGCACGAATTGCTGTACGACCTGAATAACGACGTGGTTCACGGGCAATTTTTAAGCCATGTACACGGAAGCCTGCATTTGGTGCAACATCTTGAATCGCTTCAAGTGTAGGCACATTTTTAGCAAGACTTTCAATCACATCATCAAGCACAGTCCATGCAATCGCTTTACCTTGCACACCAGTTTCAATGGCATGCAACCAGCGCCAAGATTCTTTAATCGCAAGTTCAGGCTTGTAATATGACGGATCATAAACCTGATAGAAGCGCTGAGCACGACCTTCTTGAGATACAACTGTACCATCACCTTCAGCAAAACTTGCAGCAGACAGAACAACGGTCGCAGCTTTTACAGTTTCAGTTTCAGTATGATCAAGAACAATCACATTTTTTGCTTTTGCAAATGCAGCTTGAACTTGTTTTGCAGGTAAACGACGGTATAAGTCATTTTCCACAATCATGATTGAGTCATAATCTTGAGCAAATGCTTGCTCTAGGCTTAAGCCACCAAACAATGCTAGACCCATTGAGTTCACTTCAGGAACAGTTAAAGTCAAGCCTGCATTGCCACCAAGGTTCTGTGCAACTTGTGCAGCAGCTTCCATGATCGCAGCATCTTGTAAACTTGTACCTGAAATAATCAACGGTTTTTTCGCAGCTTTTAAAGTATCAGCAATGGTTTGAGCAAATGCTTTTGCATCATCATCTAAACCAAGAATCGCTTCACCTTTAACGCCTGCAGCAACTGCAAAACCTAAACGTGCAATGTCATTTGGAGAAGCAACAACTTCACCCGCAGCAACATCAGCAAGACGTGTTTGTGTTGCCGCTAAAATGTAAATCGGAGATTTAGCATCTTGTGCAATACGTTGTAACGGCTCAGCTAACCACTCTTGTGTACGACGTTCTGCAGCCATTTCTTTGGCTTTATTTTTCGCAGCTTGGCGAACAGACAATGCCATACGTGGTGCAGTTTGCGTTAAATCTTCACCTAGAATCAGTACTGCATCATAGCTTTCAATTTCACGCATACCTGGGTTATAAACACCTTCGGTTTGCATGATTGATGCAGCAAGCTCAACTAGATTTTGCTCTTTTTGAGATAAACCTGTTGAATAATTTTCTTGTCCAACCAATTCACGAAGTGCAAAGTTTGACTCTAAAGACGCACGCGGCGAGCCAATTCCTAATACTTTTTTACCTTGAATTGCTTCGATCACTGAATCAAGCGCAGCATCTACAGATACAGTTTCAACATTTGTGCCTTTACGGAACTGCGGTTGACGTGGACGATTTTCAAGGTTCACATAACCTGTACCAAAACGACCTTTATCGCAAAGGAAGTATTGGTTCACTTCACCGTTGAAACGGTTTTCTACACGACGAATCTCACCATAGCGTTCACCTGGAGAAATATTACAACCTGAAGAACAACCTTGGCATACGCTTGGCGCATACTGCATGTCCCATTTACGGTTATAACGTGCAGAATGTGTTTTATCGGTAAATACACCTGTTGGGCATACTTCAGTCAAGTTGCCAGAAAATTCAGACTCTAAAGCACCTGATTCTGGGCGACCGAAGTAAACACGTGATGCATTACCATACACACCAAAGTCTGTACCGCCAGCATAATCGTTGTAATAACGTACACAACGATAACACGCGATACAGCGGTTCATTTCATGCGAAATAAACGAGCCTAACTCTTGGTTATGGTGTGTACGCTTAGTAAAACGATAGCGACGACGGTCATGCTGTGTCATCACAGTCATATCTTGTAAATGGCAATGACCACCTTCTTCACAAACTGGACAGTCATGTGGGTGGTTTGTCATTAAGAATTCTACAATTGATTCACGAAACGAAGTCGCTTCTTTGTCTTCAATTGAGATATAGGTATTGTCAGATGCAGGTGTCATACATGACATGACCAAACGACCACGGGTATCTTCCGGATTCGCATATTGAGTCACAGCACATTGACGACAAGAACCGACAGAACCTAAGGATGGATGCCAACAAAAATACGGGATATCAATACCCAGACTTAAACACGCTTGTAGCAAGTTTTCTGAGCCATCGACTTCGTAAGATTTGCCATCGACATGAATTGTAGCCATAGTCGAATTCCTTAAGCTTGTTCTACGTTGCTAATTTGAGCGGCAGCATCGACTACCTTCGCTTCAAACTCGCTACGGAAATATTTGAGTGCACCCATTAATGGTTCCATTGCACCAGGTGCGTGAGCACAGAAAGTTTTACCAATCCAAAGCTTACGAGTAAGCTCCTGTAAATGATCGATATCTTCTTTCTTACCTGTGCCATCTTCGATTGCTTTAAGCGCTTTAACCGCCCAAGGCAAACCATCACGACAAGGAGTACAAAAACCACATGATTCACGTGCAAAGAATTCTTCTAAGTTACGTGTTGCTGAAACCATACATTGAGTTTCATCTACAACCATAAGCAAACACGTACCTAAACGTGAACCCGCTTTCATGATTGTTTCCGCATCCATTGGAAGATCGATGTGCTCTGCTGCCAAAAAGTCAGTCGATGCACCACCAGGTAACCATGCTTTAAGCTTCAAGCCATCACGCATACCACCAGCATAGTCTTCAATCACTTCACGCGCAGTCGTACCAAAAGGAAGCTCCCAAAGACCAGGGAATTTCACTTTACCTGATGCACCATAAATTTTTGTGCCTGGATCTTTCGATTTACCTTGAGATAAACCGTTATACCATTCAGGACCACGAAGCATAATTGCCGGTAAGTTGTTGTACGTTTCTACGTTGTTGACAATCGTAGGACGACCCCAAGCACCTGCAACTTGTGGGAAAGGTGGTTTAGTACGAGGATTTGCACGGCGACCTTCAAGCGAGTTAATCAATGCAGTTTCTTCACCACAAATATAACGACCCGCACCGGTATGCACATGCATATCGAAGTTCCAACCTGTTCCAAGGATATTTTCACCCAAGTAACCTTTGGCACGTGCTTGTGCTAAAGCTTCAGTTAAGTAGCCTGCAGCTTCAATGTATTCACCACGAATGAAGATATAACCTTGTGTTGCTTCTAAGGTATAACCTGCAATCAACATCCCTTCGATCAATTGATGTGGAAGTTTTTCCATCAACAAACGGTCTTTGAATGTCCCTGGCTCCATTTCATCGGCATTACAGATCAGGTAACGAGGACCGCCATCATTTGGCGCCATGAGTGACCATTTAATCCCTGCTGGGAAACCTGCACCACCACGACCTTTAACAGTCGCTGCTTTAATGATTTCAAGTACATCTTTCGGTGGCATTTCCAATGCTTTTTTAAAGCCTGCATAGCCTTCAAGTGCTTCGTAATCATCTGCACTGCGAACGTGTTCCTGTTTACTCAAACGCCATGTTAATGGGTGAGTTTCAGGGTTACCTTCGCCATAAATTGGTTTTGGTTCAGTATTCATACATACTTCTCCAAGAGCTGTTTAACAGATGTCACTTCAACTAGACCGTGAGTATCTTCATCAATCATCAAAGTTGGACCTTTGTCACAGTTCCCTAAACAGCAGATTGGAAGCAAAGTGAAACGGTTATCGGCAGTCGTTTGACCGTACTGAATCCCCAATTCACGTTGGAATGCTTCTGCTAAAGTTTCCGCACCCATCAAGAAGCAAGCAATCGAATCACATAATAAAATTACGTGACGACCCACTGGTTGACGGTAAATACGGTTATAGAAAGTTGCAACACCTTCTAAATCTGCAACACTCATACTTAACATTTGAGCAATTGCATTCATTTGTGCATCATCGACCCAACCGTTACGGCGTTGTACATGCTTTAACGCATCTAAACACGCCGCACGTGGGTATGGATAATGCTCAATGTGATGTTCAATTTCATGAATTTCGTCCGCAGTCAAAATTCCTTCAACAGTCACACGTGGCTTTTTATCAGTCAAAATCATCATAATGCGTTGCCCCTTAGCGATCCACGTCAGCCATAACGACGTCAATTGTCGCTAAATAAATGATCAAGTCAGATACAAGACTGCCGTTAATCACGGAAGGCATTTGCTGCAAGTGAGTGAACGTTGGTGTACGAATACGGGTACGATAACTCATCGTTGACTTATCAGAAGTCAAGTAGTAGTTCGATGCACCTTTTACCACTTCTGCCATGACTGATGCTTCACCAGCAGGCATTACAGGACCCCATGACACGCTCAAGAAGTGCGTAATCAAGGTTTCAATATCTTGTAAAGTCTTGTCTTTTGGTGGTGGAACTGCCAATGGATGATCCGCTTTATAAGGACCAGAAGGCATGTTATCCAAACACTGTTTGACGATTTTCAATGATTCTTCGATTTCACGATAGTGAACCATAACACGTGCATACGCATCGCCTTCGTACTCTACAGGAACTTCAAAATCATAGTTTTCATAGCCACTGTATGGACGATATTTACGTACGTCAAAATCAATACCTGTTGCACGTAAACCTGTACCTGTAACACCCCAAGCCAATGCAGATTTAGCATCGTATTGAGCAACATTACGTGTACGACCAATAAACACTGAGTTTTTCAATGCTGCTGTATGGTATTCCTTCAAACGTTTTGGTAACCAATCTAAAATATCTTTGATCAGTTTCTGCCAATTATTTGGAAGATCGTGTGCAGTACCACCAATACGGAACCATGCTGGGTGCATACGGAAACCTGTGATTGCTTCAATCGCATCATAGATTTTTTGACGGTCAGCAAACATATAGAATACTGGAGTCATACCGCCGGCATCCTGAATCGCTGTACCCAAATACAATAAGTGGTTATTGATACGGAATAATTCAGACATCATGACACGGATACATTGCGCACGATCAGGAACTGTAATTCCCGCCATTTGCTCTACACCCATCACATAAGGCATGTTCTGCGCACAACCACCCAAGTAGTCAACACGGTCGGTATAAGGAATGAATGAATGCCACGTTTGACGTTCAGCCATCTTTTCCACACCACGGTGGTGATAACCAATATCAGGCACACAGTCTTTCACTTCTTCGCCATCAAGCTGCAAAATTACACGGAATGCACCGTGCGCAGACGGATGGTTCGGCCCCAAGTTCAAGAACATGAAGTCTTCGTCGGCATTACCACGACTTAAACCCCAATCTTCGGGAACGAAACGTAAGTGTTCTTGCTCAAAATCTTGCTTCGCTTGGTTCTGCATATACGGTGTATATTCAGTTGCACGTGCAGAATATTCTTTACGAAGTGGATGACCTTCCCAATAGGTTGGCAACAAAATACGACGGAGCATTGGATGCCCTTCGAAATTGACCCCGAACATATCGTATGCTTCACGTTCGTACCAGTTGGCATTTGGCCAAATATTGGTTGCAGTCGGAATGTTAATATCATTCTCGTTTAACGCAACTTTGATACGAATATCACTGTTACGCTCAAGCGATAACAAGTGATAGAACACAGTGAAGTCAGATGCAGGTAAATCATCACGATGTGTACGTAAACGCTCATCTACCGCAGACAAGTCGAATAGCATCACGTAAGGACGTGACACTGTACGTAAGAACATTAAAACTTCTTGTACGCGAGCACGCTCAACCCAGACTGTTGGAAAGTCTTCAAAGGTTGTTTGCACGTAAAAGTTCTCGCCAAATTTGGCTTTGAGATCTTCTACGATCGCAAATGCTGGGCGGGAATCAACAGGCGCTGATTCTGGCATAGCAATTTCAGTTTCAGCCATTGGCTTGGCTTCCTATTTAATACAAATTCTGTCAAATTTTCCGATGATCATATCCGTCTTAGATATGTCAAACATTCATCAGAAAAAATTACTCAATTTCGTCCATTGAACGTAAGTTTTTCACCGCAATACGTTCAGCATTCTTACGATCACGTTCTGGCATCATCTTTGGCTTATATACAGGCTTAAGATCATCACCAATTACGGCAGAAAGCGGACGGCGTTCCAATTGAATCTGATCCTGAAGCAATAAAAGTGCTTGGATCAAAGCTTCTGGACGTGGCGGACAACCTGGAACATACACATCTACAGGAATGATTTTGTCGACACCCTGAACGACAGAGTAAATGTCATACATACCACCTGAGTTTGCACATGCACCCATTGAGATGACCCATTTAGGTTCAAGCATTTGTTCATATAGACGCTGAATAACTGGCGCCATTTTCACAAAACAAGTTCCTGCAACAATCATCAAGTCAGCTTGACGTGGTGAAGCACGAATAACCTCGGCACCAAAACGCGACAAGTCATGCACACCTGTTAAGGTTGTTGCATATTCTACGTAGCAGCATGAAGTACCAAAGTTAAAAGGCCATAATGAATTTTTACGGCCCCAGTTCACAGCTGTATGTGCAACGTCTTCTAGACGCGTCATAAACACATTTTTATTCACTTCATCTTCAAGCGGATCGGTGACAATCTGACGCTCTTGAAGTGGATACTGGTCAGCTTCTGGATTCGCACGGGTCAATGTATATTTCATTCCCGGGTTACTCCTTTACAGATGACTGAGTCGGTGTTTTATCTTTCACACGACCAGAAGATTGAGCTGGAATTGTTCCTGTCGGATCCATTACCAGTTCTTCAATAGAGTTAAAGCGTGTAATTTCTGCGAGGTCCATATTAGGAGAACCAATTTTAACTTTAATTCCTGCTGCTTTACGCTTATCTGAAGGTGCCCAATTAAGCGCACCAGTCGACATTTCGTAAATCAGACCAACAAGTAAAACTAAAATAAATACAGCGGCTGTTACAAAACCAACCCAACCTACTTCACGCACAGATGCAGCCCATGCATAAAGATAGAGAGCTTCTAAGTCGAAGACGACAAAGAAAATTGCAACAAGATAAAACTTCGCAGACAGGCGGATACGTGCACCACCAGCACCAACCACACCTGATTCAAATTGCTCTTGCTTCGCACGTCCCCATGATTTACCCCCAAGGAGTAAAGGAACGGTGAGCATAAAGACACATAAAAATGTCACGCCGATCACGAAGGCAATGATTGCCCAATCGTATGGAGTAATGGCACTCATGCGGGGATAACTCCTGGCAGGCCTATTATTAACAAAGAATGCATGTATTGGCCTTGTAAATACACCAAACACAAAATAAATCTGGCTAATTGTACCCGATTGAGCAGGTCTGTTGCTAGCTTATAGGTCTAAGTCTTTCGGATGATTTTTTATGCTAATTTCATAATTCCTCTGCATTTATCACTTTAAAGACCTAATCTATCGCTTAATTAGATTCAAATCGAAAAAGTCATTATTATTTCCGAAAATGTATCTCAAATTTACAATACAAATAACAAATCAGACACTTAACAAGCCAAATTAAATCTTGAATATGTCAAATTATTTCAAAAAATGTTTATTTTTATATAAATTCAATCATTTCATCATAAAATTGTATTTTAAATATATCTTGTTACACTCTCTCACCTACTTCTGACCAACCTATAAAACCAAAAAAATAATTTATGACTTTTATCAAGATAAGGAAATAATAGAAATTATTAATTAGTTTCCATTATTTTATTTGGAAATATTATCCCAATTTGATATTTATTAAAAAAATACCAATCAAGCAAAAACACCCAACATAAAACCCTAGGTGCGTATATTTATGCTGTATGAATAGACAAAATGTACATCAATCAACAATTTATTTTTCAAATAAGCAACATGATTAATTAATCTTATACATTTCAAACTACATTTAAGGTATATGCTAAAAACCAATAATAAAGAGGACAAACAATATGGACGTAAATTTCAGCCACAAACCTGACTATTTTTTATTTGCTCAATTGCTGATTCGTCATATTGAGGGGTATATTAAAAAACATCCTGATGCAAATAATGCCATTTTTGACTTGCGTGATATTTATGAGCTCTTTCGCCATGATCTCGCATCAACCACGACCAATTTAGAAGGTATTTTAAATATTGCAGATGAGTACACAGTAGATACACTTAATGGGGATCAAAAAATTATTAGCCACTATCATATCAATGCACAAGAAAACAACTTGCTGATTGATTTTAATAGTGATGCATTAGAAGCACTTCGATCAGGAAAACTGATCGTTCCACCAGATGCCACAGTTCATCGATAATAAAAATAAAATTTGTTTTAATGTAAATATGAATCATAAAAAAGCACCTTTAAAGGTGCTTTTTTATGATTCATATTTTCTTTTTAAATCGGGTCACAGGCCATGACATAGTGAAACGCGCACCACCTAATGTTGGACTTGCATCTACTTGAATCGTACCACCAAACCAATATGCAATCCGACTCACAATAGATAAGCCTAAACCATACCCGCCCGATGCACGTGTCCGACTATCATCTAAACGTGCAAATGCTTCAAAAACTCGCTTACGGTCTTCTTCTGGAATTCCAGGGCCATCATCTTCAACACAAACATAAGCCATCTTCGTTTCTTCATCGATACCACCTGACAAAGTCACTTGTTTATCACAATACCGAATGGCATTACCTACCAAGTTTTGTACAACACGATGCAAATAACGGCGTTCAGCATCTACGCGCACTGTGTCTGACAAGGGGTTTAAATGAATAATTTTATGCGTTTTTAAAGCTTCTGTTTCAACTGCAACCTGCTCAAGTACGTCAACCAAAATAATATTTTCAAAATCGAGGGATGGTGTCCCCTGTTCCAACTTGGCATACGTCATAATTTCATCAATCAAAGTATTGAGAGCTTCAATATCTTTATCAATCATTTCGACTTGCTGAATTCGATATTCATATTCATCTTCATCTGCAAGCATTTCAAGCGCAAAACGAATGCGTGCAACAGGGGTTCGTAGCTCATGAGATACCGCCCGCATTAACTCTCGTTGCGACTCAATCAAACGCTCAATATGATCCGACATACCATTATAACTACTTGCCAAGCTCGCCATTTCATCGCGACCTTCAACAGGCACACGCATACTCATATCGCCTGTTCGAATCACATCTAAAGCTTGATTAACCTGACGCAATTTTCGCTGTATAGGGACAATTAAACCGTAAACCCCTAAACTAATGAGAAATAGACTAAATAAGGTGATGCCTGCAGCAAGTTTAAATGGCATCCAATTAAACATTGGAATTGGACCCATAACCAAAACTGAACCAAGTGCATTCGGCATTGGATATAATACCGAGATATTTGTGCCATTTTCGCTAGCACTATCTCGATACACAATCACACCTTGATCTGCTCGTAAACGTCCAATCTGTTCAGAATCTAAATTCAATTCCGCCGTTTTTTTAATATCAACAGGATAATAAAAATGTTGCTGAATTTTTTTAAGATATTCTTGCTCTTGACCCGGGTAGTACACTAAATAATCGAGAATAAAAATTGGCAAAGCTTTCATCTGCTTTTCACCAATTGATTCAATCTTTATATATAAATAGTGTTTCGGATCATTTTTCATCCCGATCACAAGGTAAGCCGTTTTTTTCTCAGCATCATAGCGAACAACCGCTTTACACTCTGCTATTCGCTTTTCTTCAGTACGAGATAATTCAACTTTTGAAGCATCAAGATAGTAAATAGGAAGCTCCAGCAAATCTGAAGCATCCGAGATCCAATCCATTTTTTGCTGTTGGGTTTGCTGTCTTGCCACACCCTCGCTAATTACAAACGAAATACCGTCAGTGAGCGACTCTCGGTATTCTTGTGCACGTTGATAATTAATAACCTGAACCAGCAGATAACCAAAAATCGCCACAAGAAATACTAAAATGACCAATCCTGCGTAAATTCGCAAAAATATACTGTGTCTAGACACGCCCTTCACCCACCGACAATTCGCCTATTGGAAATTGGGGCAATTTATAGCCCCAATACTCATTTATAGACCATTGGTTTCTTTTACAAACAAGTAACCTTTACTACGCACAGTTTTAATACGTTTTGGATTTTCAGGGTCATCACCAATTTTTGGACGAATACGTGAAATACGCACATCAATCGAGCGATCTTGACCATCATATTCAATGCCACGCAGACGTTCAAAAATATCTTCGCGCGATAAAATACGACCCGCATTTGATGCTAACAACCATAACAAGTCATATTCAGCACTGGTAAAGTCGACCAACTCACCATTAAGAGTGACTGAGCGACCACCATTATCAATCACAAGATCATCAAATTCGATACGTTGTGCTACTTCATCGTCTGGTGTTTTGTCTGTACGGCGTAACAAAGCACGTATACGCGCTAACAAAACACGAGGCTGTACAGGTTTTGCAACGTAGTCATCTGCACCCATCTCTAGGCCAAGAACTTGATCCATATCTTCTGTACGTGCAGTTAACATCAAAATCGGTTGATGATAATGTGGACGAACTTCACGACAAACGGTTAAACCATCCGCACCCGGCAACATGACATCAAGTACAACCATGTCTGGCTGCTCAGCAATAATTCTACGAATCGCACGATTACCATCAGGCTCTACCCCGACTTCCAACCCATTACGAATCAAATATTCTTGAGTAAGGCGTGCAAGACGCTCATCATCTTCAACAATTAGAATTTTTGGTAATTTTTCTTCCTGGCTCATACAAGACCCCTGTAATTTGTTTCCATATCTACTGTAAATGTCGCAGATTCAACACACTATAATTGGCAATATACACACGTTTACATTGTAAACAAGACCCCATTCACCAAACTGATACATGTAAATATCAATTTGTTATCTTTTTTATCAATTGAATTCAATTCGCTTTTAACATGTATTTGTATGTAACTAGAAAGCTTGGCACAACACATATATTTACGATTAATTTTTAAACAAAATATTTCATTGTTCATAATATAGCTGATCAGTTAACACCTTTTTTACTTATCCACATAGTTATCTATAAGCACTTTGTTTTGTCTTTGTTATGCTATGCCCTTGTCTGATAAGGCATATAACAAATCTAATTGTAAATAGACAAGTCTAGGTAGAAAAACTGATTGATCAGGGAAAAAACTTTCTCAAAATGTCAATATTGATCTCACCTAAAAATTACCGTATCTTGTGTCTAAACCTAAATTAAACCACTAAGTCTTGTGTTTAACCTCAAATATCGTGACCTGACTATTTTTTAGCTCCAGTGCGATTCAAACGGCTTATAAACATAACAATGATGTCAATGGAGCTATGCTGACAATGAGCGTAATTACCACACCCGGTCAACTTCAAGTGATCAAACGTACAGGTGATGTTGCACCTTTTGATGCAGATAAAATATCTGTTGCGATTGGCAAAGCCTTCCTTGCAGTTGAAGGTCAGCAAAGTGCTGACTCAAGCCGTATTCACGACCGTATTACACAATTAACAGAAATGGTGATGAATACATTCAGCCGTCGTTTACCTTCTGGTGGCACGATCCATATTGAAGAGATTCAAGATCAGGTTGAACTTGCACTAATGCGTACAGGTGAGCAAAAAGTAGCTCGCTCTTATGTTATTTACCGTGAACAACGCACAACTGCTCGTCAGCAAACCAATGCACATCATCACCCAACGCTCCAAATTACCGATGCGAAAGGTCAGCTTCAGCCACTCGATTTAAGCAAGTTACAAGCAACGATTGAAAAAGCAAGTGAAGGCTTGGAAGGCATCAACGTTCAAGCTGTAATCGATGAAACCGTTAAAAACTTATATAACGGTGTAAAAGCATCTGATATTGCGACCACGATGATGATGGCGACTCGCACACGCATTGAACAAGAACCAAACTATACTTATGTGACTGCTCGTTTACTTCGTGATGAGCTTGTAAGCACAGGTTTAGCATTCTTAGAATTAGCTGCGGATACAGTTGAAGGCGATGCACTTGAAACTTTCTTAAAGAAAGGTATTGAGCTTGATCTTCTTTCTCCAGAATTATTGAACTTTGACCTTGCTAAATTGGCTGCTGCGATCAAACCTGAACGCTCAAATCAATTTACCTATTTAGGTCTACAAACATTGTTTGACCGTTACTTCATCCATTCAGATGGCGTACGTTTTGAATTACCGCAATTGTTCTATATGCGTGTATCAATGGGTCTTACACTCAATGAAGAAAACCGTGAAGATCGTGCAATCGAATTCTATGACTTATTGTCTAGCTTCGACTACATGGCATCTACACCAACATTGTTTAACTCAGGTACGCTTCGTCCTCAGTTATCAAGCTGTTATTTGACCACCATTGATGATGACTTGTTTGATATTTATGGCGCAATGCGTGATAACGCAATGTTGTCTAAATGGGCAGGCGGTTTGGGTAATGACTGGACACCTGTTCGTGCTTTGAACTCATACATCAAAGGAACTAACGGTAAATCACAAGGTGTGGTTCCTTTCCTTAAAGTTGCCAACGATACTGCTGTTGCAGTAAACCAAGGTGGTAAACGTAAAGGTGCAGTGTGTGCATACCTTGAAACTTGGCACTTGGATATTGAAGAATTCCTAGAGCTTCGTAAAAATACAGGTGATGACCGTCGCCGTACACATGACATGAACACAGCAAACTGGGTTCCTGACCTATTTATGCAACGTGTATTTGAAGATGGTGAATGGACACTGTTCACACCTTCTGAAACACCTGATCTACATGATTTAACAGGTCTTGAGTTTGCTGAACGCTATGCGCACTACGAAGGCATCGCAAAAGAAAATAACATGCTACACAAAGTCATTCGTGCGAAAGACTTATGGCGCAAAATGTTATCTATGTTATTTGAAACAGGTCATCCTTGGATCACATTCAAAGACGTATGTAACTTACGTTCACCACAACAACACGTAGGTGTTGTTCACTCATCTAACCTTTGTACTGAAATCACTTTAAATACAAATAAAGATGAAATTGCAGTATGTAACTTAGGTTCGATTAACCTTGTACAACACGTTCAAGGTGGTGTTTTAGACCGTGAGAAATTGGCGCGTACTGTTAAAACAGCAGTTCGTATGCTCGACAACGTAATTGACATCAACTACTACGCTGTTCCTCAAGCACGTACATCAAACTTGAAACATCGTCCTGTAGGTATGGGTATCATGGGCTTCCAAGATGCTTTATATGAAATGAATCTTGCTTATGGTTCAGATGCAGCTGTAGAGTTTGCTGATGAATCTATGGAAGTCATCAGCTACTACGCAATTTCAACTTCAAGCGATTTAGCCGTTGAACGTGGTACATACGAAACATTTAAAGGTTCATTGTGGGATCAAGGGATCTTACCAATTGACTCTTTAGACATCGTTGCAAAATCACGCCCAGAACGTATGTTCGAAGTTGACCGTACTCAACGCTTAGACTGGGACACTTTACGTGCCAAAGTTCAAAAAGACGGTATGCGTAACTCAAACGTGATGGCAATTGCGCCAACTGCAACCATTTCAAACATTTGTGGTGTTTCTCAGTCAATTGAGCCAACATTCCAAAACCTCTATGTAAAATCTAACCTTTCTGGTGAATTTACAGTGATCAACCCGTACCTAGTACGTGCGTTAAAAGATCGTGGTCTTTGGGACTCTGTGATGGTGAATGATCTAAAACATTTTGAAGGTTCTGTACAAAAAATTGCTCGTATTCCTGAAGAATTAAAAGCAATTTTTGCAACAGCATTCGAAGTTGAGCCTCGTTGGATTGTTGATGCTGCATCACGCCGTCAAAAATGGATCGATCAAGCACAATCTCTTAACCTTTACATCGCTGGTGCAAATGGTAAGAAACTTGATATGACGTACAAAATGGCATGGTTGCGTGGTCTTAAAACCACTTATTACCTCCGTGCTTTGGGTGCTACTTCTGCTGAAAAATCAACAATCAATACTGGTGCATTGAACGCAGTTAAAGCAACAACTGTTGCGACTCCTGTTGTAGCAACACCTGTTGTTGAAACGAAAAAATCTGAAGCTGTTGAAGAAGATGGTTTTGCAAATGCAGCGCCAGTGCCAATGGCGTGTTCAATTGACAATCCTGATTGTGAGGCTTGCCAGTAATTTAAATCCCCCCACCCCTCCTTTTCCAAAGGAGGGAGAAAAGCCCCCCTTAACAAAGGGGGATTTAGGGGGATTCTAAATTTTAGCAATAAAAAAGCCCTCTAGCGTCCGTCAAAACTAACTAGAAGGCTTTTCAATCTCGCAGTGATACATAGATGGTCACAACGAGGCTGGCATATGAGAATGCGAGAGCGATTCTATCATTGAATTAACTATCGAGCCAGTAAGAGTCATCTTAAGTTTGTATCGATGAGGTATGAGTTATGACGAAAAAAGCTGCTCGAAGTGCTATCACTGGTCAATATGTGACTTTGGAATATGCAAAAAAGCATCCCAAAACCACAGTTGTTGAAACAGTAAAGCCAACTAAATTATCTAAAAAGTAATTTCGTAAAGAGCCTTAATTCGTTAGGGCTCGACTTTAAAAACTAAAGGATAAGATCATGTTCCATTTAAGTCATAACTACGAGTTAGGCATTTTTGTACTAATCTTAGCCTTTTTGATTTTTTATGTTCCTGTCGCGTATGCATTTTTTGCCATTCGCAAACAACACCAGCGTAAGCAAAATAAGTAGTATCGACACCCAATCTATCGAACAAGATTAAGACAGTCATCGGTAAAACTTAATTTTGCTTACACATAATGAGCGTATAGTAAGACATCTCTTGCTTGAGATGTCTAAACAAAAGATATAAAGCAACGAAGAGAGAATTGATATGTCTATCCTAAGTTGGGACGATTTCGAAGATGATGAACCGAAACAAGCTGCACAAGCTGACCAGCCTGCGCCCATCGAACCGCAGAAAACGACTAATTCACAAGTGGTATCTGATGCACAGCACTCAGCGCCGAGTGTGGCAGCATCACAACCCGCTAGAGCCAATAACAATAGACCAACAGATCCAGCCGATCCATTGGCAAGAGCATCTAACGCCTTAGAAACTTTAGATGTTGCACCAGGCTTAGAAGAGCTTGAAATGGGTGCTCAACGCGTTCAAGTTGATGACAAAGCAATGATCAACTGTCGTGCTGACTTAAACCAACTTGTACCATTCAAATACGAATGGGCTTGGCAAAAGTATCTAGATGGGTGTGCAAACCACTGGATGCCACAAGAAGTGAACATGACGCAAGATATTGCATTATGGAAATCCGAAAATGGCTTAACTGAAGATGAACGCACCATTGTTATGCGCTCACTTGGTTTCTTCTCTACTGCCGATTCATTGGTTGCAAACAACTTGGTATTGGCAATTTACCGCCACATTACCAACCCTGAATGCCGTCAATACATTTTACGTCAAGCATTTGAAGAAGCGATTCACACACATGCTTATCAATACTGTATCGAATCTTTAGGTATGGATGAAGGCGAAGTCTTCAACATGTACCGTGAAGTACCAAGTGTTGCACGCAAAGCAGCATGGGGCCTGAAATATACTCAATCTTTATGTGATCCAACATTCCAAACGGGTACACCTGAAAACGATCAAATTTTGCTTCGCAACCTGATTGCATTCTACTGTGTTCTTGAAGGGATCTTCTTCTACTGTGGCTTCAGTCAGATTTTATCTATGGGTCGTCGCAATAAAATGAATGGTGTTGCTGAGCAATTCCAATACATTTTACGTGATGAATCTATGCACTTAAACTTCGGTATCGATATGATTAACCAAATCAAAATCGAAAACCCAGGTTTATGGACAGCCGAGTTCCAAGAAGAAATTATTCAAATGATTCTTGAAGGTACAATGCTTGAAATTGAATATGCACGTGACACTATGCCACGTGGCGTATTGGGTATGAATGCTGCAATGATGGAAGAATACCTGAAGTTCATTGCAAACCGTCGTTTAGCACAACTTGGCTTACCTGAACAATTTGCTGGTGTAAATAATCCATTCCAATGGATGTCTGAAATGATGGATTTACGTAAAGAGAAGAACTTCTTTGAAACGCGTGTTACTGACTATCAGACTGGTGGCGCTTTAAGCTGGTAATCTATTGATATTATTAATAAAACCGCCAAAAATGGCGGTTTTATTATTCAGTATAAATAAAAAATATGGTCAATATCAATTGATTTTTTCCACAACAAACTCAATAAAAATAAATAAAAAAATTAGTGCCATTTATATCTCAACCTAAATTTTTAATTTTTGCATTTCAAAGCACAATTAAGTTGATTTTATTGACTAATTTTCATGCTAATATTCAGATTAAATATCCACCTACATTCAAATGTAAAATAATTAAATTTAACATTCAAACATTTATAACAGTGAAAATAATGAGGAAAATATGCAAGGTACTATTCTAGATTATGCAATTCAAACCAATACAGGTGTAATTAGTGGCGATGACCAACAACGCTACAATTTCAGCGGTTCAGAATGGCAAGGACAACGTGCGCCAACACGTGGAGATCGTGTTGATTTCAATATTGATGCGCAAGGCAATGCAACACAGATTTATATAGCGATCAATCACAATAGCCCAATCAATCAAATATCAGATCAACTCAATAAATTATCTGACCAAAATAAACATGAAGAACAATACAATCCAATTGATTGGTTTGTTAAAAGTTTAAAAAATTACGCAAATTTTTCGGGACGCGCTCGTCGCAAAGAATATTGGTTTTTCATTCTTGTACAATTTGGTGTAATACTTATCGCAAGCGTGATTGATTCTATTATTTTCAAAAAACCCTCAGTACTCTACATGCTAACAGCATTAGCCCTATTTATCCCATCCTTAGCGGTGTCAGTTCGCCGCCTACATGATATTGGGAAGTCAGGATGGTGGTACTTAATTTGCCTTATTCCTCTTATAGGAGCTATTCTACTTATTGTATGGTTCGCAACAGAAACAAAACCTGAAACAAATCAATGGGGAAAACCTGCGAAATAAAACCATTTCAACAGCGTAAAACCTGCATGGATTACGCTGTTTTTTCAATACTCATCGTATTCAAATACTATAAATTTATACAGATTCATGAAAGGTGGTATTTCAGACTATTCCACACTAAATAATACCGAGATTATTTTTGGGCATTAATTTTAATCGTACCAAACTAAAAATAACAACTCCAAGGCTTGTCGTAGCCATACATCATTTACATAGCATTGATCAATCAGGTTGATAGCACCTGTTATTTTTACCATTATCGGCGGGTACTGCCTCATTATTTGGTTAGCACGTAGCACCACTTCTAAAAAAGAATAAATATGGAGTACTTGCACATCAAAAAATAAAACTTAAAATAAGTGATTCTTATTATTTTTAATCAAAACAAAAAAGAATGTACAAATTCATGTACATTCTTTTATTTAATCAATACGTTATAAAAATACTAATATTCAACCATACTTATGCAGGAATACGTAATACCTGACCTGGAAAAATATCATCTGCATTTTTCAACAATGGACGATTTGCTTCAAAAATCTTATTGTATTGGTTTGCATCACCATAAAACTCTTTCGAAATTTTAGAAAGATTATCACCTGATTTTACTGTATAAAACTTACTTTCAGGCTCTGGTGCCACCACTGTCATCTGATCATCGACCTGTGCCACATGATCAATATTACCCACCGCAAGAATAATTTTTTCTTTATCTGCTTGAGTCTGTACTTGACCCGCAATGGTCGCCAAGTCTGATGCGCCATTATAGCTAACAGATAATCCTGTTACAGGTAAGCCCAATGCTTTAATGTGCCCTAAAAGCTTGTTTGCGATTTCTTGCGCTGATGGCTCTAAAGGAGTTGCTGGTGCAGCTTGAGTTTCTGCAGGTGCTGTATTTTTTTTACCAATGCCTTTAATAAAATCAAAAAGACCCATTGTTATTCTCCGTTGTGTATTTAGCTGTGTTTATTGAAGTGTTATAAAAATTATGACTCTATTTTTATATCTAAAAAATATACTGAAAGTTGTTCTCATTGGTAAAACAAACGTAACGATATGTAAACAAGTATGTATTAAATTTATGATTTTAAAATAAAAAGCCACCTTACGGTGGCTTTCAATTCAGCACAGGCTGAAATCTAACAATTAACCAAGTTTTTTAGAAACATAGTCAATTGCAGATTGAACAGTTGTGATTTCGTTAGAATCTTCATCTGGAATTGTAATGTCAAAGTCATTTTCGAAAGACATAACAAGCTCAACTAGATCTAAAGAATCAGCACCTAAGTCATCCATGAAAGATGCTTCGTTTTTGATTTCTTCAGCTTTAAGACCAAGTTGTTCAGCAACCGCTTGTTTAATGCGTAGTTCGATATCGCTCACAGGAATTCTCCTCATTGCTTGTGGCGTTTATAATTGCCACTAGTTTAATTGAATTTTAAAAATTTTCAAAGTTTACACATCGCATTAAGCCATGTATAAACCACCATTTACATGTAACACTGTACCTGTGATGTAACTTGCCTTGTCAGAAGCTAAGAAACTCACCGCATTGGCAATGTCTTGTGTCTCACCAAAACGACTTAATGCAACCTGATCACTCATTTTTTTACGAATCTCTTCGCTAAGTTGTTCAGTCATTTCTGTTGCAATAAAGCCTGGTGCAATACTATTTACAGTAATCTGACGACTACCCATTTCTTTTGCAAGGCTGCGGCTAAATGCCTCAATCCCTGCTTTGGCAGCAGAATAGTTTGCTTGTCCTGGGTTAGCAAAATGTGCAACCACAGAACTAATGTTGATGATGCGACCAAAACGCGCTTTAGTCATACCTTTCAATACACGTTTAGATAAACGGAACACCGCTTTCAAATGAATATTGAGAATGTCATCCCAATCATCTTCAGACATACGAAGCAATAAATTGTCTTTGGTAATGCCGGCATTATTCACCAAGACCATCACTGAACCATATTTTTGTTCAATGCCTGATACTAAGGTATCAATTGCAGCACCATCACGCACATCAAGTACAGCACCCACACCCTGATCAGCAAATGATACAGAAAGTTTTTCTGCACCTGATTCAGAAGTTGCCGTACCAACAACAAAATAACCGTCTAAAATAAGCTGCTGAGCAATGGCTGCGCCAATCCCTCGGCTTGCACCTGTAACAAGTGCAACTTTACGTTCTTGCGTCATGCAATTTTTCCTTCTGCCACTAGAATGGCATTCAATGCATCTTCCATACGGCTTTGCGTATCAAAAGGAAGAGCTTTTTCAATATTCGGCAATCGTTTTGCAAGATTGCTCAATACATTACCAGGACCACACTCTGCAACATACTGAATTCCTTGATCCTGTAAATATTGCATGGTCTTCGTCCACTGCACAGATTGATAAAGTTGCGCAGTTAAATTTTGACGTAATTGCGCGACATCAGTCGCAATCGCAGCGTTGACATTTTGTAATACAGGAATAGATGGCATCTCAATGGCAGTTTGTTCCAACGCTTCTGCAAACTTTTCTGCTGCTGGCTTCATCAGTGAGCAATGCGATGGAACAGAGACAGGCAGTGCAATAGCTTTACCACCACTCTCTTTCGCCGCCACCATGACTGCTTCTACTTTGGCTTTATCACCAGCAACAACAACTTGACCTTGTGCATTGTAATTTGCAGCATCGACAGAACCTTGTCCATCAACACTTGCTTGCGCGCAGAGTTCAAGCACTTTGGCATCATCCAGACCCAAAATTGCTGCCATCGCACCTTGACCTTGTGGTACAGCCGATTGCATCAACTTGCCACGTAAATGAACCAACTTCACAGCATCTGTCAGTGTCATTGCATTTGCCGCAACCAATGCACTGTATTCACCAAGTGAATGACCTGCAAGGTATTTTGGTGCAACACCACCTAAATCTAACCATACACGCCATAATGCAATACTTGCTGTTAAAAGCACAGGTTGTGTATTTTCAGTCTGATCGAGACCTTCTCCACTTTGCGCAATGTGCCATAAGTCATAACCCAATGCTTCAGAAGCTTCCGCAAAAGTTTCACCTACCACAGCAAACTGTTCAGCAAGCTCTGCAAGCATCCCGATTTTTTGTGAGCCCTGTCCTGGGAACAAAAATGCAGTTTTAGTCGCTTGAGCCGCTTGCTCGAGTCGTTTAGCAGACATATAAAAAGTCCCTTATTTAATCTTTGCTCGTTTCCGATGCGGCAATTCTACAGTAAATAAAAATTATTTTAATTGCGAAATACAACAAAAAAAGCAGATTTTACAAACAAAAAAAGGGAGCTTTCGCTCCCAATTTTTCACTAAGCTTACGCTTAATGCTGTTTCAATTATTCAGCAGCAGTTGCTTTAGCGAACAATTGACGACCACGGTAGAAACCGTCTTTAGTTACGTGGTGACGACGATGAGTCTCACCCGTAGTTTGGTCTACAGTTAATGCATTCTCGGTTAAAGCGTCATGTGAACGGCGCATGTCACGGCGAGAGCGACTTTTACGGTTTTGCTGAACGGCCATGATGGCTCCTTACAAATCGAAAAAATGGATCAGAACAAAGTCGGTTGTCTTAGCTCGGTAGTATAACATAAAAATCAGTTAAGTTTACCTTTTAGACCTGCAAGAATATCAAACGGATTATCCTGTTTTTCTTCTACAGTGTCCTGAACAACTGGTTGATGCTTATGCTCACAAACGTCATGCTTAGGAGACAAAGGCATCAACAATAATAATTCATCTTCTATAAGTGCGAGTAAATCTACAGTCGGTGAGGTATTGGTTAAATAATCCCCCTTCGTTGTAGCTTCACTTTCACCTAAGACGATGAAATCAGCATCCTCATCCAAGCGCTCTATCAGTGACTCATCATCAACAAGTGCAAGATGGAAGTCTGAAGATAACGAAATTTCAACTGAATCCAAACAACGTTGGCATTCCACTGGAACTTGCGTTTCTACATGACCATCTAGCCAAATGATACGATGATACGCATCCATTGATAGCTTACAGTCTATGGTAATCAATTGATTATCAATTGATCCAACAGCTTCACGGGTAATTCGAACAAAACGAGACAAAGGCAGTGTTCCTGCCCATGCGTAGCCTTGTTCGGCCCATTTAAACGGCTCAATCTGTGCCGGAAAGGTATTTGCTGACATAATTTAGGCGGCAATTCTACAAATTCATCGGTACTCTGTCAAAGATTAAGATACAATTTTGTACTTATTTAGACAGATCATTTGGGTAATACAAGTCATGCAACAGTTGCAGCCGCAACCTGAAGTCACTCCTTCATTACAGTTCAATACAAATTCAACTCCAATATCTGCTGAGAACCTAGCCCTTGCACAACGTTTTCAATGGGTAGATTTACAGACTGAAGCTCAACAAGTTGATTGGCTTATCTTACACTTTAATGATTGGTTTTCCCACTTAAATGTTGTGCTGATTCGTGGAATTGATGAACCCGAATATTTTCCTTCGGTAGAACAACAACCTGCTCGTATTCAATTTGCTCATGGTTTTTTTAACAGTGCATTGCATGAAATTAGCCATTGGACGATTGCAGGCGAACAACGCCGACTTTTGCCTGACTTAGGCTATTGGTATGCACCCGATGGTCGAACAGCTGAACAACAGGCATTATTTGAATCGGTAGAAATTAAGCCACAAGCCATTGAATGGTTATTTTCTAAAGCCTTTGGTCGTAAATTTCGTGTATCACTTGATAATTTAACAGGTGATGGTGGTGATGGCGCTGTATTCAAAGACAATGTTTTCGCTCAAGTTCAAGATTATTTTAGCGGTAAAACGAAACTTCCACGTGATGCTCAACGTTTTATTGACTGTATTTGTACTAGCCTTCGCGGTGGCAAAACATTACAAAAGCACGATTTCTTACGTAGCGAACTCAATTAATCAAACTTCTATAGATTATAGATGATTCTATGCATTTCTAACTAAGTGAATATAACCCATGCTCAAAAACCAAGAAATAATCACTGTATTGCTAGAAAAAATAAAATTTGGCTTTCAACAAGGTGACCGAGAACTTTTAAAAAGTATATCTACATCACCTGCTCTTCTTGCATCGCTAATGAATACGCAAACTAAGCAAGAACGACAACGTATCATTTCCAATGTGCTGCGCTTTTCAATATTCATAAAACTACTGTTTGTTATGGTTTGGGTTGCTTTTATATTCATTATTTTAGGTTCAAAAATGACCTTTCAATTTCATTCTTTACAAGATTCATTGTTTCGTTATGGATTTCTGATTGTATCTATTTATCTCTTATCGAAAAATATTCGCCATATCATCTACAATCGAAAACTGAGAAAGATAATCCAATTATGTTGAAATAATATGATTTAAAGTCAAATCGTCAAGATAAAATATCTCTCTTGAAATCATCAACTTTCTTTCGACAATTGGTCTATAATTACAATAATAATGATGTTTAATTGTACTAATTTTCACTACTATATAAATAGATAATTTGAATCAGGAGAAAAGATATGCTGCATTTAAGAGTACATCCTGACAACCCACAACCTCGTCTAATTAGCCAAGCTGTTGAACGCATACGTGCTGGTGATGTGATTGTTTATCCAACTGATGCCGCCTATGCCATTGGTTGTCAAATTGGTAATAAAAATGCCATGGAACGTATTGCACAAATTCGTGGACTTGGGGCAAAACACCAATACGCCATTATTTGTGCAGATTTATCTGATATTGCAACGTATGCCAAAGTCGACAATGCCATGTACCGACTACTTAAAGCCAACACCCCTGCCGTGACGACTTACATATTGCCTGCAACAAGTGAAGTGCCTCGGCGTTTAATGCATCCGAAGAAAAAAACCATTGGACTACGCGTACCAAGTAATACTGTTTGCCAAATGCTACTTAAAGAACTTGGTGAACCTTTACTGACCAGTACGCTGATCTTACCTGGGGATGATGCACCACTCGATGATCCTTATGACATTGAGCAACAACTTGAAAAACGCATTGATGTGTTTATTGATAGCGGACTCGGAACTTTAACCACCACAAGTATTGTCGATTTATCAGGGCTAAATCCCGAAATCATTCGTCGCGGTGTCGGTGATGTAAGCGCATTTGAATAATTCAATATCTCAAATGATTTGAGACAATCATTCAAAAAATAGCCATTGGTCATTCAAAATGACAATGGCTGATTTATATCAGCGCTTAATCAAACACATTAATGATGTGTAAATAAGAACATATTTAACTTACTTCTGCCATTAAACGCTCTTTAATTTCTTTTTCTAAACGCCCTGTAATTGGATATTGTTTCATAAACTCTTCAAGACGAGTTTTTTGTTGACGATTTACTGTAAAATTATCCTGTTTTAACCAATCTTGAAATGCAAATGAAATACGCTTCCACTCTTCATCCAACATTGAAAAACAAGCCGTATTTCGGTTTTTGCCTTTCACAATACGATCTTGACGGAGTGTTCCTTCATAAAGGAAACCTAAACGTACAGCAGCATTGATAGATGCTTCATTCAAATCATCACAACGCCATTCAATTTTACGAAAGCCTTTGCAAAAACATTCTTCCAATAATAAGTAGATCACTTCTGTTGCAGCAGTCGTTTGTCTAAGTTGATCGGAAAAATAAAGATTACCAATTTCAGCAACCTGATCTTTTTCACGAATATTAATCAATCCCACCCATCCAATCGCCTGATGCCCAACCTGTACTAAATAGTGCAGTGCATGCTTTAATGCAAAATTAGATTTCAACGCGCCTTCAAGCTGAACTTGAAAAACAAATTCATCATAAGGCAAATAAGTCCAAACACCTTTATTGCTTTCACGTTCAATCGTTCGCCACATACTACGAAATAATGTTGAATCAGATTCTAATGTTTGCAATGGAATCAGTTTACCCCAACGACCATTAAGTTGTTCTGGCTGAAAATGTTGTGCTTGCTCAAGTTGAACATCTACACCAACCTGTTGACTTAAATCATTTTCTTGTATTTTTTGATAATTAAGCATCTTAATTCTTTAATTTTGTGACAAAATTTACAATAATGCATATTTTTGTAATTTTATCCACCTTTATTAACAAATAATTTTGAATACCAACTGAATAAAGAAAAAACCTTAACTTTTTTCGGGTTTTTTATCATTTTTATACATTTGGTAATTTATTCATCAGCATTTTTGCTCTAGAATAGGCAAACTTTCTCGAAATGCTTTTCGACATTCACTTTATCTTCTCTTTTATTCTGTAGTGATCTTCGAATCGCTTTTTTCATGCCTTTGAAAATTCGCGTGGCTAAAAACGGTAATGACTTTAGTAAATCATGATGTAATCGATCATCAAATGTTGCACATCCGTGTATTGGATGAATGGCAAGACTCGATCCCTGATGATCTGTATATTCCTCCCGCTGCATTCGAAATTCTGCTTGAACATTTCGAAGGACCACTCGATTTTTTAATTTATTTAATTCAAAAAAATGGCTTTGATTTATTACAACTTGATATTGCGCCTATTGCTGCACAATATTTGTCGTATATCAATGAAATGAAGTCACTAAATATTGAACTAACTGCAGATTATTTGGTCATGGCAGCTCTATTGGCAGATTTAAAATCACGTTTGTTATTGCCTAAACCGAAAGCAGTCACTTTAGAAAAAGATCCGAAAAAAGAACTGATTGACCGTTTAGAAACCTATTTACGCATTAAACAAGCAGCTGAACGCTTGGGTAAAATGCATATTTTAGAACGAGATACATTCAATAGTAATGTGTCATTAGGCGATATTCCTGTTGTTCAAGAAGGTTATGATGTTGCTTTGTTAAAAGATGCGCTGTATTGCATTTTTAACCGTCCTGAACCTGTAACGCATAATATTGAACAAGAACCTGTATTACTTGAAGAACGTATTGCCTATATTGAATATATGACTCAATCTGGCAATATCTTAGGTTTCAACGATTTACTTCGACCAAGTCAAGGTCGGATGGGTTTAGTCGTGACATTTATGGCGATTTTAGAACTGACTCGTCAAAATAAAATTCATATTCTTTCTTCAGGTCTCGATGCGCCATTGACGATACAAGGGGCAACACCATGAATATAGAACAAGATCAAAATTTTCAAGCCGATGAACATCGCCATGAAATTTTAATGCAACTTGAAGCTATTATTTTTGCAAGTGATGCGCCTGTTTCTGTTGCCCGTTTAAAAGAAGCGTTTCAAGATCAGTTCAATAAAACTGAATTACGTCATTACTTGCAGCAACTTGCCGTTCTGCAACATGGACGTGCAATTGAATTAATTGAAACTGCACAAGGTTACCGTTTTCAAGTCCGTGCAAAGTATCGCAATACGATTGCTCAAGTCTGGCCTGAACGCCCAACAAAATTATCTCCGTCACTGCTGGAAACCGTTGCAGTGATCGCTTACCATCAGCCCGTGACACGTGCTGATATTGAGCAAATACGGGGAGTTACGAATAATAGTCAGCTACTTCGGACATTATTTGATTGGAATTGGATTAAAGAATCTGGTTTTAGAGAACTCCCTGGAAGACCTGCGTTGTTGGTGACAACGCCCCAATTTTTAAATGCATTTGGCCTTGTTTCATTGGGTCAGTTGCCTCCCCTACAGGATGCCAAGGAAGCTTTTATGGCGTTGGATGCGAATGCTCCAAAATCATAAATAGGTGCACTGTTGAATATTATTTCTAAGGTTATGCTGTCATGAGTGAAAAATTACAAAAGGTGCTTGCGCGCGTTGGACTGGGGTCCCGCCGCTATATGGAAGAAGTCATTGCCGCAGGTCGTGTGAGCGTCAATGGTGAAGTTGCCTCTGTTGGTGAACGAATCGAACCCAATGATGAGCTTCGCATCGATGGTCGTAAAGTTCAGTTCCAAATTGAAGATGAAATTCGTCGTCGTGTGTTGATTTATTACAAACCAGAAGGTGAAATCTGCTCACGTAGCGATCCAGAGTCACGTCCAACAGTTTTTGAAAACTTACCAACCATTGCCAATGATCGTTGGGTCATGGTCGGTCGTTTGGACATCAACTCTACAGGTTTGTTAATGTTTACCAATGATGGTGAACTTGCTAACCGTTTGATGCACCCATCAAACGAAATTGAACGTGAATATGCTGTGCGTGTCATGGGTGAAGTAACGCCGCAACTGAAAAACAACATGATTAATGGTGTTGTTTTGGATGATGGTCCTGCAAAGTTTGAATCTTTCTCTGAAATTGGTGGTGAAGGGATCAACCGTTGGTATCAAGTTGTTGTAAAAGAAGGTCGTAACCGTGAGGTTCGTCGTATTTTTGAATCTCAAGGGCTGAAAGTTAGCCGTTTACTTCGTACTCGTTACGGTACAGTTATTTTACCACGTGAATTGCGCACAGGTCGTTGGATGGAATTGGACAAGAATGATATCGACAACTTAACAAAAGCTGTTGAGTTGAAACCACGTCAGGGTACAGGCTTATATGGTATGGCAAAACGCCGTACTGAACGTATGCAAGACAAACCTTTAGCTGCACGTCGTGGTGGCTATTTACGTCAACAACGCCGCGATACAGAAGGTGAAAACCAACCTGAACAGCAACAACGTGAATATCGTAACATGGGTGATAATAACCGTTTCGATAACCGTAATAATGACAATCGCTTTAACAACCGTTCACCACGTCCAGATCAGCGTACAGAACAACGTGGCGATCAACGCACTGAACAGCGTGGCGATAAGCGTCCTTATGGCGATCGTCCTCAGCGTAATAACTCAGCGGAAAATCGTGGTAATAGCTTCAATGCAGGCAATAACGATAATCGTGGCAATCGCTTTAATGCAGGTAACTCGGAAAACCGCGGTAACAGCTTCAATGCACGTAGCACTGAAAGTCGTGGCAACCGTTTTCCAAGTGAACGTCAAATTCGTACACCACGTCCTTCGTTCGATCAACAAGAACGTAGCGAACCACAACAAGTTGAAAAGAAAAAACCATTTGTCGTAAATAAAGGTTTCAAAAAGTTCTAAATTAAAGCGACATTTTTAAATGGTCTTTAAAAAAGAAGCCACTCAAATGAGTGGCTTCTTTTTTTGTTAGAATGAAATTTAATATTTTTCACAACACCTTATAAAATTGCACTTACTAAGCGCTTAGTATATTCATGCTTTGGTGAAGCGTATAACTCATCGGAATTGGCAATTTCAACAATCTCACCGTGGTTCATGACCATAATCTGATCAGAAATATATTTCACTACAGCCAAATCATGTGAAATAAAGATATAGCTCAACCCAAACTCATCCTGCAAATCTTGTAATAAATTCAATACTTGTGCTTGAACAGAAACATCCAATGCCGATACAGATTCATCACAAATCAAAATTTCAGGCTTCAAAGTTAAACAACGTGCAATGGCAATACGTTGACGTTGTCCCCCCGAAAACTCGTGCGGATAACGATCAAATGCTTGCGTAGGTAAACTTACACGCTCAAGTAAATCTAACGCCATTTGCTTACGTTCTACATCATTTTCACCAATTTTATGAACCTGCATTGGCTCCATCAAAATCTGTCCGACAGTAAAACGTGGATTTAGCGATGCATAAGGATTTTGAAAAACAATTTGAATCTTACGTTGATATTGAGTGAACTCTTTTTCAGACATCGCTAAAATATCTTTACCTTGAAACAACACTTTACCGCTCGTTGCTTCTTGCAAACGCATCAGTAATAAACCAATGGTGGTTTTGCCTGAACCAGACTCTCCCACTAAGCCTAAAGTTTTACCCTTTGCAAGTTGAAAAGAAGCTCCTTTCACCGCATGAAACTCATCTTTAGCGAAAAAACCTTTACGGTTAAAAAATGATTTTTTTAAATCATGTACATCTAGAATGATTTCTTCACTACCATCTAGACCACGTTTATGATCTGTTGTATTCAACTCAGAAAGCGTCATACTCTCCACCCAATGACCATCCTGCTGTTTCAGAAAATCACTAATCACAGGTAAACGATAAGGTCGATGTAATAAAGAAGGACGACAAAGTAATAATGCCTTTGTATAAGCATCTTTCGGAGATTCCAAGACATCTTTTGCCAAGCCTTGCTCACGAATTTCACCATGACGCATCACAATCACTTCATCTGCTATTTCACTAACCAAAGCCAAATCATGGGTAATGAACAGCATCGACATTTGACGACGTTTGCGTAAAGATTCAAGTAAATCCAAAATTTGCTTTTGAATCGTAACGTCTAAGGCAGTTGTTGGCTCATCAGCAATGAGTAATTTAGGTTCACATGCGATTGCCATAGCAATCATGACTCGCTGCTGTTGTCCTCCTGAAAGCTGACTTGGATACGCATCTATCTTCGTTTCAGGTGATGAAATACCGACTTCTTTGAGCAATTCTAAAACACGTTTTTTGGCTTGCTTGCGCCCATAACCCAAATGAATACGCATGATTTCTGCAATCTGTTCACCCACAGTAAATACAGGATTGAGTGATGACATCGGTTCTTGGAAAATCATGGCAATATCTTTACCACATATGGCCCGCATTTCTTGAGTTGAAAGACTGATTAAGTCTTTACCTTCAAACATGATTTTACTTTTTTTAGCAATTTCAGACTGTCCAACAGGCAGCAAAGCCATCATTGCCAATGCTGTGACTGATTTACCACTACCCGATTCACCAACCAATGCCACTGTTGTATTTGGTGGTATTTGAAAAGAAATACCTTTGACTGTTTCGGTAAGTTGCTTATTTTCACCTTTAAAACAAACACTGAGATTTTCAACGCTGAGTAGCACAGAAGGTGTAGCGTTTTGTTCTGACATCTTTCTGCTCCTTACTTCAGTTTCGGGTCAAGTGCATCACGTAATGCATCGGTAAACATTGAAAATGCTGTGACTAGAACGGCCATCGCGACAGATGCTGCCACCAACTGCCACCATTTACCTAAAATCAATTCACTTTGCGCTTCATTGAGCATACTGCCCCAAGACACGACCCCCACCGGTACACCAAAACCTAAGAAGCTGAGAATCACTTCAGACTTAATAAATGAAACAACCAAAATGGACATTTGAACAAGCGCAATATGACTAACATTCGGAAAAATATGCACAAACATACGACGCATATGACTCACGCCAATGGCTTTGGCAGCCAATATATATTCACGTGAAGTATGTTTCATATATTCCGCACGGATGAGACGAAACACACCTGTCCACCCCGTCAACCCGAGAATCAGAACAATGGATAATATGCCTTTTTGTTGCAGTACAGCCGCAATTGCCAAGACTAAAAGTAAATAAGGAATCGAAGTAAAAACGTTATAGAACCAATTCAGGAGATCATCAACCCAACCGCCAAAATAACCAGCGATTGCACCTAAGAATGTTCCAATAACCACTGCAATTAAAGCGGAAATTAATCCCACTAAAATTGAAGTTTCAGCACCTTTAATGGTTTTTAATATAATATCTCGTCCCCATTTATCGGCACCAAAAGGCAAGCTGGTTTTCAGTTCGCTTTGTTGATCAAGTAAATGACCATCCAATTGTTGATCTATGGCTCTCATATCTTCTGCAAGTGGGTCTTGAATGCCATAATAATCAATTTGATTGCTCGATTGGTTTACTGTGCTTTGCTCAATCATTGTTGAGCGATCTATAACTTTTTGATCTATGGCTATGAATGTCGGTGGTGTATAACTCACAGCTACTTCTTTATTCCAATCTTTGGCGATCAAGCCTGTCATGGATAAAACCAACATCAGGAAAAAACTCAGCACAATGAACAATGAAGCCATCGCAATACGATCTGCTTTTAAACGACGCATTGCCAAGCGCCTTATACCTGATGATAAGTCTTGTTGTGAGGTATCAATTTTTTTAGTGAAAATATTAAGCATCATTCTCACCTACTTCAACTGTACACGTGGATCAACCACTTTATAGATAAGGTCTGCCATCAAATTAAAGATCATCGTTGCAGCGGCAACATAAACCGTAATGGCTTTAATCACAGGAAAATCACTACGCTCAACTGCAATAATCACTTCCCGCCCAATACCAGGAATACCGAAGAAACGCTCAATTAAAAAGGCACCAATGAGCAATGCAGGTAAACTTGACATCACATCCGTAATGATCGGAATGGATGCATTACGTAGGACATGCACACCTAAGACGCGTCGCTCACTTACGCCTTTTGCACGTGCTGTTCGAACATAGTCCTGATTTATTTCATCTAAAATAAAGCTTCGATATAAACGTAATGTTGGCGCAACACTGACCACTAACATAATCAAGATTGGAAGCAATGAATATTTCAATAAATTTTCACTAAAGCTTCCCCCCCAACCTTGTACGGGAAACCAACCGAGCTTGTAGGCAAAAAAGTATTGGAACACAATGATATAAACCAAAATACTAATCGACATACCAATAGTACACAGCATCATCAGCATACGATCTGTCAATGTACCTCGAACCGAAGCAACTGCAAGTGCCAGAATGATTGAAATGACGGTTTGTAATATGACCAAAGGAATCATAATGGTGAATGATGGTCCCAAACGTGTCAGAATAATCGCTGAAACTGATTCGCCTGTACTCCAACTCACACCATAATCAAAGGTAATAATTTGCTTGATGAAAATGCCTAACTGTACATAATACGGCTGGTCGACACCCAATTGTTGACGTATATTTTCAATTTGTTCAAGATTTGCCATTTTCCCTGCAAGAATATATGCAGGGTCACCACCGACCCAATTGAACAAGAAAAAAATTAGCAAAATCACACCCAACATGGTGGGAATCATTTGCCATAAACGCCGTATGATATATGCCAACATTCTTCATTCCTTTGTATTATTTTTTGAATAACTTTTTTGAATTCGGTTTAATGGCGCTGACCTGTAATTTCTTGAAAGAATGCTTTGTTATCAGGTTCTCGCCCTAAGAAATCGACCACAAGTTGCTTAGCTTTTTTCTGTCCGCCTTGTGACAAAATCGTTTTACGGTAGCGTTCACCCACTTCAGGATTATTTAAGTTATGTCCAAAAGCTGAAAGCATATCGAGAGCGATGACCTCAGACCACATATAACCATAGTACCCAACTTGATAGCCTCCCATAATGTGACCAAACTGCCCTGGAAATTCTGTCGTTGGCGTATAACCTAAGGCTGTTTTACCTTCTAATTTCTGCCACGTTTCAAGCGATTGGGTTTGGAGTGCATCCGCGGTGTGAATCGCCATATCATACTGTGCATATAATGTTTGACGTGCATATTTCAAACCACGCCCATAATTATGTACATCTTTTAATTTGGCAATTAATGCATCATCGACTCTAGGGCAAGCAGGTTGGCAGAAATCTGCAAGTGTTGAAAGAGTTTCTTTACGGCGTGCCCATTCTTCATACATTTGTGATGGTGCTTCAACAAAATCACGCTCTACCGATGTTCCTGACTGTGAAGCATAGCGCGTATTGGACAATATGCCATGTAATGCATGACCGAACTCATGGACAAATGTTTCCAACTCATCACTATTTAAACCTTTACGATTAAAATTAGTGACGAGTGCTGAAATCGGTTTACGATCCGTCAGCGTACTTCCTCCTCGTACGCCCCATACAGCTGCATGACCATACTTACCTTCACGAGGAAATTTATCTAGATATAAACCACCTAAGAGCTGACCAGTTTTTTTGTCTGTCACATCATAATATTCAACTTCATTTTGCCAAGTTTCAACTTTGACAGGTTTAAATTCAATACCATACAGGTTGGATGAAATTGCAAATAACCAATCTTGTGATGCCTGTGTCGGGAAATATTCACGTAATTTTTCTTGATCAATTTGATACTTTTCTTGCCGTAATTTCTCACTCCAATAACCTTCACTCCAACGATTAATCTCTGCTTTTTCAACAGAAATATTAAGTGTTTTCGCTTTAAACTCACGTAAGGTTTGTACTTCTTTTTTCTCTAGAGGAGTAACAATATTATGTACTTCATTTAAAAATTGATTCACCGTTTCAGGATTCTGCGCCATGCGATTTTTTAGTTTCCAATCGGCATAACTTTTATAACCGAATAATTGTGCAAGCTCATAACGTAAATCTATGGCTTGTTTTAATAGCACTAAATTTTTTTCTGTTCCACGGCGTGTATAAGCAATTTGATAACGCTTCCGAGCATCATCACTGTCAGCAAGCTGCATAAATGGCAAATATTCAGGATAATCAAAACCTAGTAAATACTGACCCTGTTCATTTTTCTTTAAATTGGCAATATAACTGTTCGGTAAACCCCTTAACTCATCTGCAGAAAATTCAACTTTTTCAGGATTATCACGAATATTCCGCGCGAATTCTTGCTCAATCTTGGTCAAATTATCCAAAATAATTTTTAAACGAGCCTGTTGATCTTTAGAAAGTTGAATTCCCATATCTTCAAAATCATTTAAAATGTCTTGCCGATATTTAGCATCAATATCATTAGTTGTTTTAATTTTTTTAATTTGTTGATAAAGCGCAGCATCTTGATAAATTTCAGTTTGATACTGATTAATTTTCACTTCACAATCATCTGCGGCTTGACGTACTTCCGCACTCGGATTGACATTGCTATAAAAACCAACAGGACCAATAAAATCTTCAAATTCAGCAAAAATTTGATCCCACCGTGCCAATGCATTATTTTGAAGTGGCATTTTTGCAAATGCCGCTAATTTTACTTTTACAGTGGCAATTTGAGCATCACATTGTGTCGTAATTGTTTTTGAATCTAACTGAGGTAGAGTTGCACGTTGTTGCTCAGCAAAAGTTATTTGACCTATACCCATTGTTAACATACACAAGGTGGTGAGTTTAAACATTTTCATCTTTTCTCTAAGCCTTTATTTTTGCAATTTCTCATTTCAAAATACATACAATTCAATATTCATAATAAAAATCTAAGTCATGAATATCAGTTATTTTTTCAGGTCAAAGTACATCCATTCTGATGGAATAATCGGATGCTTTTTAAACCCAATCACTTTTGGTTGAGCTAAAGCATTGCGATACCGTGTCGACTCCATTTGCACAGGCATATAAACTTCCATAATACGTGCCATTTTCCGATATAAGGCATCACGCTCAGGACTTGGACGCATTTTTTGTGTCTGTTCATATAAACGATCATATTCAGGAATTTTCATGCAGCCATTGTTGGTGGCATGAATGTTCTTGCCATAAAACAACTGCATAAAATTGTCGGCATCAGGATAATCTGCAATCCATGCAGATGCTTTGAACATGGTTTTACACTGTTTTTCAGCTTTAATCCCTTCAGCAAAAGGCATCGCATTAGTGGTCATTTTAATCTTAATACCATCCAAAGTTCTTTTCCAAAACTCAGCCCCTTGCTGACTTCGTGCGGTATTTCCAATGGTCATTTCTATCACTAAGGGCTTTCCATTAGGCAATGTACGCCACCCATCTGCACCAACTTTATAGTGATAGCGATCGAGCAATAAATTGGCGGCTTTAGGCGAATAAGGAATACTGCTTCTATAATTTGGATCATAGCCTACAACACCATAAGGAATCGGATATTGCAGTTTTTTTGCATCGCCCTTAGATAAGATTTTGATTTGATTATCCGCAGAATATGCCATTGCCATTGCACGGCGTAACGCAATTTTTTCTTTGCTCAAACCACCTACGACTGGGTTTTGCATATTCCAATAATGATAATCAATGGATGGGTCGGCAATCCGTGAAAGTTGTACGCCTTTTTTTACCAATTCAGGTTTTAACTGACCATTTTCAATGGCTTGTGCTGTTAGATCTCCCCCCAAGACAAAGAGGTCTGTTTCATTTTTACTAAATGACAACCATCGTGATTGCTCTTCTTCCATGACTTGAATATCTATAACGCCAATTTGAGGCATTTTTTTGCCTTTCATTACATTAACGATTTTCTGATCTTCAGGACTTGAGGCTTTAAAATCCCAAATAAAACCTCGAAAATCAGGATTGGCTTTTAAAATAATCCGTGAACCGGGCACCCATTTTGCAAGTACGTATGGCCCCGTTCCTACAGGATTTTTCATGGCAAAGCCTGATTGATCTCGATAATATTCAATCACTTCACGAGCCACTGCACCTGCAGGTTGATGGGCAAGCAGCATCGGAAAGTTTTGATCGGGCTGAATCAGTTTAATCACAAGCGTATAACGATCAGGAGCGGATAAGCCTGTCACAGGCAGATCATCGTTAAACTTACCTGTTTTTTTGGCTTGTTCGAGTACTTTATCCATGCCTAAAAATTTACCATCAAACAACCAACTGTTCGGTGAACGTAACGCTGGATCAAGTAAACGCTTATAAGAATATACATAATCTTCTGCTGTCAATTCTCGTGCTTTACCTTTAAATGCAGCATCTTTTGCGAAATAAATGCCTTTTTGAATTTTAAAGGTATAGGTCAGACCATCTTGACTCACATCAGGCAATGCAACCGCAGTACGAGGGACTAACTTTAATGGTGATGCCAAGTAGTCATAGGTATACAACCCTTCAAAAATTGAATTATGTACATGTGCAGAATATAAATCCTGTGTTCCAGCAGGATCAAAACCTGTTTCAGCCACTGGAAAAACATAACGTAAAATTTTATTAGGATCGGCAGAACTTTGAGCAAATGTGGGTAAAGCGCCAACGAACAATGCACTTCCCAATAAAACCCAACCTCCACGCTGTATCAATGTCCGATTCAAATTATCCCTCATTATGTTCTTTAACGTATTCTTATCTTGCGCTTGATTTTTTCATCACAACGAATCTGCTTCATTTACTTTGAATGTATTTTGTTGTTTATCGCAATTCTATTTATACCTTGAATAAAGTAATAAAAGTCAAAAAGAAGGTTCATTTACGCTATTTTTCTTTTTCATACTCATGATATCCGCATATTAGATACTAAAAATCATACTTAAAACTATCGCATTCACCATGTCGTTATTGTCTAATTACTTTTTATATGAAAAAATTTCGATTCACTTCAAAATATAAAAATTAATTTTTAAATATGAAACATAAGTATTTTATTTATCTCATTTTGCTCATTATTTGGCTTTTAGCAAGTGCGTATATGGCTTGGCAAGGACAATATATTTCAAGCTATCTTGAGTCGCGCGGTATGCTTCAACAAGAGTATAACTATCCTACAGATGGTGTACTGTTCTGCATTGCAGTATATGCTTTTGTCTGTATCAATTACGCATTATTATTTAGTTTTGATTTTTGCATTAAACACCCATACAGCAGTTACTTACTTGCAACTATTATTCCTACGCTAATGACTGCATTGGCTTTTTTAGGTGCAATGCATGCCTCAAGTCATTGGGGCGCTTTTATTGTGGTCATGCTTTTTACATTTTTATTACACTTTTTATTGGTGCCTATTCTCATGAGCATCCATCGGAAATATATTTCAAATTTACCAAAGACAGCCGAGTAAAAGCTGTCTTTTAAATTTTCATATTACCCAATATTTTAAACTGATTGATTCTGTTTCCAAAATGTATATAAATCGGTATCTGAACTAGACTTTAACTGAGTAAAGCTTAAACCCTCTTGCACGTGTGGGTCTAAGCGTAACTTTTCAGCAATACTTGCTGTCGATAAACCATATGGTTCAGCATCTACATTGCTAAAAGCATAAACAATTTTTTCAATACCAGACATTCGCATCGCAGCCAAACACATGGGACATGGTTGCCCACTCGCATAAACAACACAATCTTTCAGTAAAGTACTTTGCAATTTTAGTGCTGCCTGACGTAATGCATTCAATTCCGCATGTGAAGTCGGATCACCTGTCGTCAAAATTTGATTCACACCTGTACTGACAACTTCACCATTTTTGACAATCAGCGCGCCAAATGGACGACCACCCTGTTCCACATTGGCTTTGGCAAGTTCAACTGCCTGAGTTAAAAAATGACTATCTTTCATCGTATCATCATTCATAGGAGGTGCGTTCATCACTTTATCCATCACATTTCATTCAAAGCATTGAATTATAAATACTGATAGCCAATTTTCTCAACATGCTTTCTTACTATGTCCGTATCCTGCACACGATGAACTAAAAATATATAAGCATCTGAATCTGTGTCTATTTGCCCAATGGTCAATCCATGAGGCAATAAAGCCTGATTATAAACCGTAAATACACCGTCATTTGATACGGTCGCATCCAGACCAAACTCCGTATTTGCATCAGGCAATTGCGTTTCAATCTGCCAATTATCCTTTAAAATATATTCTAAATGCCACTGTAAATCTGTAGCTTCTTGCTTCCAATCCATATTGACAAATAATCGGATGTCTTCTTGCCATAAATACTCAATTAACTCATCAAGTGGACTAAAAAAACCTTCTTCATCAGCTTGTTTGAGTTGCTGAATGTGCTCAATGACAACTACTCTTTTAGAATGATTCTGTAGTGCAATATCTACTAGTTTTAAATACGCATTTTTCTGTTCAGGTTCTAAGTTATCAAGCTCACCATGGTCTTCAGACTCAATAACTTCATGATTTGGATCAGGCTTTGATTTATAAATGCGCTCAACTTCTTGCCTCAGTGCAAAAAAGGACTGTTCAATTTTCTGAATGGTTGCAGAATCAGTCACCGCTTCATGTAAAGCAGGGATTTGATACCATTTAACATCTTTCCCAGCCTGACATTTTCGTAATTCTAATTGTGCTTCAATTTTTGCAATAAAATAGAATTCGCTTGGAAAATTTGCATCATCAATATCATAGAAAATCAAAGCCACAGGTAAGTAAAAATCGCCTTCCGAAGTGCTATAAGGAAAACCATCTCGGCTTAAATGAACAAATCTAAATTGTGATTTAGCAGAGGACTGACCCAAAAGTTTCTTAAAAAATCCAACAGGTTCAGCAACAAAAAATTCAAATAGATTTTGTTCAGTTTGTTCAAATAACTCATCGAACTTTTTAAGATCAATCACTCGACTGCTTAAAGCATCCTCTGCTAATTGATTTTGATGATAATAAATCCGTACCATTCTTAAGTTCTTATTTATCGTATATTCATCTTCAAATTACAGGAATATCAATCCATAGGCTGTTCGGAAAATGTTTTGCCAAATATCCTTTTAAATACTCTGCCGTATCTTTAGAAATGAGTTCATCTTGTGATTCATCTTTAAGATTATAGGCAACAGCATATAGCTCTAAACCACGATTTTTAATGGCTTCCAGACTTAAAATAGTATGGTTAATACTGCCCAAACGCCCTGAAGTCACAAAAATGATAGGATGTTTTTTCTCAGCCACATAATCAATAGTCAATAAATCGGTCGTTAATGGAACCATTAAACCACCTGCTCCCTCAAGCAAAACGATTTCATATTTTTCAGCAAGTTGTGCAGTGGCATTTTCTATTTTTTGAAAATCTATTTCACGACCATCAATTTTGGTCGCTAAATGTGGCGAAGCAGGATAAGTGAAAATCTCAGGCATAGTCAGCTTCATTTCATCTTCAGGAAACCAACCCATACCCATAATTTCACGATGCTGTTCAATGTCTTCTGAAATATCAACATTGCCCGTTTGAATTAGTTTTTGCGTGATGGTTTTTTTGCCTTGCGCATTCCACAATTTTGCCAAATAGCCTGTCGTGTAAGTTTTACCAATGCCTGTGTCAATACCACTAATAAAGTAAACTGAACCTGTCATGGCATTCTCCGTGCGATGCAATAAATCGGATGATAAGTCAACAGATACTGCTGTTGACTTAACTCATCACTGAATGAAAATTGTTGATAATCTTGATAAAAATCTGCAAGTGTTTGTTTCGTCCAGCGAAAATTAGACGCGGTTGCCGTTACACCTGTGGCTTTTAAATGTTGTAAAACGTGTTTCGGATGGTCAAAGTTTAAATGCGCAATTTGCTCTGAAATATGCAAAATTTCAAAACCATTTTTTTCAAGTAAACGCTGAATATTTTTAACAGATAAATAAGCTAAACCCTGCCCTGTTAAGGCTTTAATTTCTTCTAGGTTTCGCTGCCCAAAGGTTGAAAAGCAAAAATATGCCTGATGATTTAAAGTTAAAAAGCCTTTTTGGAAAATAGCTTCTAAATTTGTCACCCATTGCAAAGCTGAACTCGAAGCAATCAAATTTAAATCTTCTGGAAACTCCAGCTGTTCAATATCGCCAATCAGATACTCTATCTTGGCATTGGCTAGAAAATGTTGCTGAATTTCAGAATAGAGATCATTTAAAATCAGTTTTTTAAACTGTAAATTTTCCATCAATAAATGGCTTAAATTGCCCGAACCACACCCTATTTCAAAAATATTGAGCGATAAATGAGATAATAAAGTAGGACAATATTCACCTATTAATTCAAATAAATGCTGTGCAATCTGTTTTTGTACAACTGCATGTCCTGAGTAGCTTTGCCCTGCTTGTGCAAAACGCAAAGCCACATGTGATTTATTTATTTCAGATTTTTTATTCACGCGATCCATCACCATCAGCTCACAACAATTGTGCAAGCTGAGCAATTTCAACATCGGAAATTTGTGCAGTCAATGAAATACGTAAGCGTGAACTATGTTGTGGCACAGTCGGTGGACGCACAGGCATGATGTAAAAACCTGCATCTTGTAAAGCCTTTGCTTTCTCTACAGTTTTAGTCGACTCACCAATAATAACAGGCACAATATGTGAAGTTGATGGGCAATCAAAACCTTTGAAAATCACAGCTTGCTGTAAAGTTTGGCTGATCTGTTGTAAATGCTGACGCTGAGCATTTAGATTCAGCACTTTTTTAAAAATAAAATCTGTCCAAGCCATACAAATGGGCGGTTGTGCAGTACTAAAAATAAGAGGGCGCATCGAATTTATTAAATAATCTCGAATAATCGAATGACAAATCAAATAGCCACCAATCGAGGCCATCGCCTTACCAAAAGTTCCGACTAAAAAATCAATATTATCGACTACGCCATATTGTTCAGCACAGCCCAAACCTTGCTCACCACGAACACCAATCGCATGCGCCTCATCGACATACAGCATAACTTTTGAAAATTGCTTTTTAATTCGAACCAATTCAGCTAAATCGGTTTCATCACCATCCATGCTAAAAATGGATTCTGTGACGATAATAATGCGTTCGAAGAGTTCATCTGCATGATATTTTTGTAAAAGCTCTGTCAAATGTCCGAGATCATTATGACGATAACGCACATATTTCGCAGTCGATAAACGAATCCCATCTATCATACTGGCATGAATCAGTTTATCGGCAAGAATCAGCGTTTTACTGTCAGATAATGCAGGTAAAACTCCAATATTCATGTGATAGCCACTGTTAAATAATAGTGCAGAACGACCATGAAAAGCCTGACTTAAACTCGCTTCAAGCTGTTCATACTCTGCGAAATTTCCTGTCAATAAACGGGAAGATGATGAACTCATCCAACGCTGGGCATTTGGTGTTTCATCAAAAAACTGTTCACGAAGCTCAATATTGGATGCTAAACCTAAATAGTCATTCGATGCGAGATTCAGCATTTTTTTATGCTGAATGGTGATGTAGCGATCTTGCTGAATATTGGACGTAAATTGACGTAAATTGCCTTGTTGTTTTAAGTCATCAAGCTGGGCTGAAAAATGCTCAAGCAAATGGCTCATGCGACATACTCCTGATTTGGAGTCATGGTTTCAACAACTTCAACCATTTGTTCCAACAAAATTTTTAATTCTTGCTCAGAGATAATGTAAGGAGGCATCACATAAACCAATTTTCCAAATGGACGAATCCAAATACCACGGCGTACAAACTCTTGTTGAAGGATTTTCATATCAACATTAAAGGTCAATTCGACTACACCTATTGCGCCTAAAACACGTACATCACGCACATGGTCAAGCTGTTCAAGTGTCTGTAAATTTTTACTTAATTGTTTTTGGATGCGCCCTATATTGGCTTGCCAATCTTGTGAAATCAGTAATTCTGTGCTTTTTACAGCCACCGCACATGCAAGCGGATTTGCCATAAAAGTTGGACCATGCATAAACACGCCTGCTTCGCCTTGACTGATGGTTTCAGCGACTTTCTTGGTAGTTAATGTCGCAGATAAGGTCATGTAACCGCCCGTCAAACCTTTGCCAATACACATAATATCAGGTTCGACACCTGCCCACTCCCATGCAAAGAGTTTTCCTGTACGCCCAAAACCTGTAGCAATTTCATCAAAAATCAATAGGATATTGTATTTTTCACACAACAATTTAGCTTGACGTAAATATTCAGGATGGTAGAAACGCATTCCACCTGCCCCCTGAACAATCGGTTCTAAAATTAAACCTGCAATGTGTTCATGCTGTTCTGCTAAGGTTTTCTCAAGTTCAGCTATGTCATCCTGATTCCATTCTTCATCAAAACCCACCTGTGGTGCTGGTACAAAAATCCGATTCGGCAAACTTGAACCAAAAATTTGATGCATCCCCGTAACAGGATCACAAACCGACATGGCATTCCATGTATCTCCGTGGTAGCCCGAACGTGGCGTGACAAAATTGTTTTTAATAACCTTGCCTTGAGCATGCCAAAACTGCACCGCCATTTTCAAAGCCACTTCGACAGCGACTGAACCTGAATCAGCAAAGAAAATTTTATCTAAACTTGGCGGAGTGATTTTAAGCAGTAATTTTCCCAGTTGAATCGCAGGATCATGGGTAAAACCACCAAACATGATATGTGACATATTTTGTAGTTGATCAGTCACCGCCTGATTTAGCTCAGGATGGTTATAACCGTGAATCGCACACCACCAAGATGACATCCCATCAATGAGTTGACGACCATTTTCAAGTTCAATGATTGCCCCTTGTGCCCTTTTCACCTTAAAAGTCGGTAATGGATGTGTCATCGAAGTATAAGGATGCCAAATATGTTGTTGATCAAAAGCTTGATCATCTAATCCGGTTAATGAATTAGTCAATGAATCGGTCATCCTTAACTCCATGTGCAACATCTACAGCAAAAAATTTAATTCACTGATCTTAAACCTGCATGAATTAAAAATAAATTGCGAGATTTGCCACTTATCAGGATGTTTGATTTATTTTTTGTAAATATTGGCAGATTTTGTCAGTTATGCTTTCAAATTGAAAAATAGGAAAGCCATGTGAGCCACTTACTAACTCAACCGCTAAAAACTTTGCATTGAAATTTTGAAGATTCTCTACAACTTTGTAACTAACTAAAAAATCTTGTTTAGCAAACAAATGATATTGATGACCTATATAATTTTTTAAGATACTCACAGTATTAAGTTGCTCCAAACAATTCAAACCTTGTTTTATAATGTCTAAATTCTGTGGCTGTATCAAACCTTGTAAAGTGACAAATTCTTGCTTATGGGTTGCTGTACCCTGACAAACCATAAAGCCAAATTTACGTAATGTCGCAATGGCATCATGTTCAAAAGACTGTGTAAAGTTCTGAAATGTCAGTTGATCCATTGCCGTATGCCATTCTTCATTTTGTACAAAAGAAGGATTCGATGCTAACGTAATCAAAGTTTTTTGCTGCTGAAATTGTTTTGAAATTTGATCAACCAAGAGTGTTGCAAGTTGCCCACCCAATGACCAACCTATAATTACATCAAAATCTTTGGCTTTTTCTACTTGTTCTTGCAAAATATGCTCATCTAAAGCATTAAAAATATTGATCAACTCAACGATATGACCTTTAGCTTCTAAAGCCTGTTTAAGTGATGCCAACAATTTTGTTCCACCGCCCCAACCTGTAATGAGTAAAATATTTTGCAAGATAGATCCAATTTAAAAGTGTGTTTGTAATGAGTATATCGAGTTCTTAAATAATTATTCATTGCAAATCAATATCAATAACATTATTCACTCACAAGATTCTGAAAAAATTGCTAAGATAAAATTGTACTCATTGAGGGAAGTAAGCATATGTTAAATCAACAAATAAACTCATCAAAAATATGTCATATCAGTCTACTTTCCACCGTACTCATTTTCGGGTTCAATAGTACAGCTCAAGCAGAGACTTCAATTTTATCGAATCCATCAAATCAACAAAAACAATGGGTTGGAAAACCTGCACCCGCTTTTAAACTGCAAGACCAAAACTCTAAATGGCATGAGTTAAAGCAATACAAAGGCAAATGGGTTGTCTTATATTTTTATCCTAAAGACAATTCACCTGGCTGTACCCAAGAAGCCAATGAATTTAAAGCACTTTATCCGCAATTTATTAAAAACAATGCCGTAGTTTTTGGTGTTAGCTTAGATGATGTCAAATCACATCAAAAATTCTCTGAAAAGCTAGGGCTAAATTTCCCAATTCTTGCTGATCAGAATCACCAATTGGCAACGCAGTTTGGTGTTGTGCGTAATTTAGGTATTACCAAAATTGCCAAACGTGAAACATTCCTTATCGATCCACAAGGCACTATTGTTTATCACTACAGCAGTGTCAATACACAAACCCATGCAGGGCAAGTATTGGCGGATATTCAGAAATTTTCTAAAAAATAAAATGGTCTATGATGTACTTTAATAAAATACATCATAGATATAATTTCTTTTAAAAAATAAATAATTAATAGTGATGTATTTCACTTTAATACATTCATTTCTTTGTAATTCCAAAAAATTAACAAACTTTCCACGCTTAGCTCTAAATGGGAAGTCAATTGTTAACCCTGAATGACTTGTCAAATTTAAATCATCTACATGATATTCATATATTTCACCATATTTTGTCTTATATTTACCTGAATAATAGGCACAACCCTCAATAATATTATTAGGATCCTCCGCTTTAAATAAAGCGTACTTTGGCAAAACAATATATGTATATACAGGTCGTATGATCAACTGAAAAAGCATCAATAACAAAAGTAAAAGTATCACAGAGATAAAAACAGTCTTGTGGTTAAAGTCTATCATTGTTTTAAATTTTATCACTGACTATCACCCACTCACACATAGAGCGCCTCATCATATCATTATTTTATTCAGTCATAATCAATTACCAATCTTCTTAATATAGATTTTCAATTCCTAAAAAAGTTAAACATTCTTAAATTTTTATTCAATTTCAAAGAAATGCTTTTCTGTCACAAGCTTAATTTTGATCTCATTATAATACCGAATCATTGGATCTCGAACGTCTTTACTTAACATATCAACAAAACTATCTTCTTTCATGAGTTTAGAATACGTTTTATAACCCAAAATTAATTTTTGTGGTTCTGCATTCTCTCTAAAATCTTTAATTCGCTTATTAAGCTCTTTTAAATCAATAATCATATTTACCACTCCCGACTGTTATACCGACTGTAGCAATTAATTATTACAGTTTAATTGTCACGCTTTTCAAAAATAAAAACTTTAGTTCCATTCATGGAGTTTCAAATTGAATTCATTCTATTGACCAAAAATATCATCAGACTTTCCCATTCTCGTCATTGCACTCTGTACTTTATTTAGTACACTCGAAACACATAACAATTTTAAAGTCATATACAAAGGAACAGCTATGAGCGAGGCTTACATCATTGATGCCATTCGCACACCACGCGGAAAAGGGAAAAAAGATGGTTCACTCTATGAAGTGAAACCGATTACATTACTCACCACATTACTCAACGAACTCAAAGATCGCCACAATTTAGACACCTCTAAAGTGGATGACATCGTACTCGGTTGCGTGACCCCCATTGCCGATCAAGGTGGTGATATTGCCAAAACTGCAGCGATTGCGGCAGGTTGGAACAATGATGTTGCAGGTGTTCAGATTAATCGCTTCTGTGCATCGGGTTTAGAAGCTGTCAATATGGCAGCGCAAAAAGTTCGTTCAGGTTGGGAAGATGTTGTCGTTGCAGGTGGCGTAGAATCAATGTCACGTATTCCAATGGGTTCAGATGGTGGACCTTGGGCGCTTGACCCTGAAACAAATTTAAAATCACATTTTGTTCCACAAGGTATTGGTGCCGATCTGATTGCCACTTTAGATGGTTATAGCCGTTCAGATGTTGATAGTTTTGCGGCAAACTCTCAACAAAAAGCTGCTGCTGCACAAGCTGCAGGACGTTTTGATAAATCTGTTGTGCCTATAAAAGACAAAGCTGGTGTATTAATTTTAGATAAAGATGAGTTTATCAAGCCACAAACAACGGCTGAAGGCTTGGCAAAACTTAATGCAAGCTTTGAAATGATGGGTGGTATGGGCTTTGATGCAATTGCTCTTCAACAGTATCCTGAAGCACAAAAAATTAACCATGTACATCACGCAGGAAACTCATCAGGTATTGTCGATGGTGCTGCTGTGGTATTACTCGCTTCTGAAAAAGCAGTGAAAGAACAAGGTTTAAAACCTCGTGCTAAAGTTCTTGCAACTGCACTTGTGGGTACAGACCCAACAATCATGCTTACAGGTCCTGCACCTGCTGCACGTAAAGCTTTGGCAAAAGCAGGCTTAACCATTGACGATATTGACTTATTTGAAGTGAATGAAGCTTTTGCATCTGTTGTGATGCGCTTTATCAATGAATTGAAAGTTCCTATGGAAAAAGTCAATGTGAATGGTGGTTCTATTGCGATGGGTCACCCACTCGGTGCGACAGGTGCAATGATTTTGGGCACACTGCTTGATGAATTAGAACGTCAAGGCAAAAAACGTGGTTTAGCAACATTGTGTGTAGGTGGTGGCATGGGTATTGCGACCATTATTGAGTTGGTATAAGGAGAATAATAATGAGCGCAATTCAATATGAAAAAAATGCGGATGGTATTGTTATCCTTACACTAGATTCGCCAAATCAATCTGCAAACACCATGAATAGTGACTTTCGTGTCGCTTTAGAAAATATTGTTTCAAAGCTTAAATCTGAAACAGATATGACAGGTATCATTTTCCGTTCAGCGAAAAAAACCTTCTTTGCAGGTGGTGACTTAGACGAGCTGATTCAAGCTCGCCCTGAAGATGCAACACCATTTTTTGAAATGATTCAAAAGATGAAAGCAGAGTTTCGTTATATTGAAACTTTAGGTCTTCCAGTCGTCGCTGCTTTAAATGGCACGGCGCTTGGCGGTGGTTGGGAAATTGCTTTAGGTTGCCACGCACGTATCGCACTCAATGATCCAAAAGCAAAATTCGGTTTACCTGAAGTGACTTTAGGTTTACTTCCCGGTGGTGGTGGTATTGTGCGTATGGTTCGCCTTTTAGGCTTACAAAATGCATTTCCATTCCTCATGGAGGGTAAGCAGTTTGGTGTAGATAAAGCTAAATCTTTAGGTTTAATTCAAGACACAGCTGAAACTATTGAAGAGCTGATGGATAAAGCGATTGCTTGGGTCAAAGCCAATCCAAAGTCACAACAACCTTTTGATGTAAAGGGCTATAAAATTCCAGGTGGTGATCCTAAAACTCCTGCTGTTGCGCAAGTTCTTGCGATTGCACCTGCAATGCTGCGTGATAAAACGAAGGGTTGTTATCCTGCGCCTGAAGCAATTATGTCTGCTGCAGTTGAAGGCGCTCAGGTCGATGTTGATACAGCACTGACGATCGAATCACGTTATTTCACTTACCTTGCGACAGGTCAAGTGGCGAAAAATATGATCGGTACATTCTGGCACGGTCTAAATGCCATTAAAGCAGGTGCGAGCCGCCCTAAAGATATTGCAAAATGGCAAGCAACGAAAGTTGGTGTACTTGGTGCAGGTATGATGGGTGCAGGTATTTCCTACTCAACTGCGACCAAAGGTATTGCTGTTATCCTAAAAGATGTTTCTCAAGAAAATGCCGATAAAGGTAAAGCTTATAGCCAAAAACTTCTCGATAAACGTGTTTCACAAGGTCGCATGACAGCTGAAAAACGTGATCAAGTTTTGAGTTTAATTACAGCGACAGCAAATGCTGAAGATTTAAAAGGCTGTGATTTGATTATTGAAGCTGTATTTGAAAATCAAGAACTTAAAGCAAAAGTAACACAAGAAGCTGAACATTACCTTACGGATGGTGGTGTGTTTGCATCAAATACATCAACATTGCCAATTACAGGTTTAGCAAAAGCTTCTAGAAATGAAGCAAACTTCATTGGTCTTCATTTCTTTAGCCCAGTCGACAAAATGCTGTTGGTTGAAATCATTAAAGGTCAAAATACGTCTGCGGAAACTTTGGCAAAAGCATATGACTATGTTCAGCAAATTGGTAAAACGCCAATCGTGGTGAATGATAGCCGTGGCTTCTTTACAAGCCGTGTATTTGGTACTTTCGTCAATGAAGGCTTGCGTTTACTTGCAGAAGGTGTACACCCTGCACGTATTGAAATGGCAGCGCTTAAAGCGGGTATGCCAGTTGGTCCATTGGCAATTCAAGATGAAGTTGCATTGACTCTGTCTGAACATGTGACCAATGAAACGCGTAAGGCATTGCAAGCTGAAGGTAAAGACTTACCGCACTCGCCTGCCGAAGATGTATTAAAACACATGATTCACGAGTTTAACCGTAAAGGTAAAGCTGCTGGTGCTGGTTTCTATGAATATCCTGAAAGTGCTAAAAAATATCTTTGGGATGGTTTGAGCCATTGGTCGAAAGAAGTGGATATTTCTGAACAAGAAATGATTGATCGTTTCCTCTTTGTTCAGTCTTTAGATACTTTGCGTTGCTATGAAGAAAATGTACTTGAATCTGTGGTTGATGCCAATATTGGTTCAATCTTCGGCATTGGTTTTGCGCCGTGGACAGGTGGTGCAATTCAATTCTTAAATCAATATGGTTTAGAAAAAGCATTACTACGTGCCAATACACTTGAAGCAAAATATGGTGAGCGTTTTAAAGCACCACAGAAATTAAAAGATTCTGTTACTCAAGGTAAAATCAGCTAACTTATTTTGATTTTTAATCAACAAAAAGGGATTGTTCGCAATCCCTTTTTTTATCTCTAAAAAATACATCTAAAAAATTTGATTCACCATAAAAAAGGCGATATAAAATTGTATCCGCTAGCTTTGAACCATCATTTCACTCAAATTACTGCTGATGAATCATACTGATTCACAAGATTAAAAATATAAGAATCTAATGCATATTTAAGCTAAAAGTATCCTTCAATAAATCATAGTTTTTACATTTTTTTGGTCTGAATATTGTACTTTTCATGTTATAACATTACTTAGTTCTTATCCTTTTTATCTGGAATACTCCCATGTCAGATGCCATTAAGTCTCAAGAAATTGCCAACGAAAAAAAAGGTTGGAAAGGTTTATTCATTGCCGCTGTTCTCAGCGTGTTTTTTCTAGGCATTTTTTATATGGCAATGAGTAATGAACCTGATTATATGCCAAGCAAGCAAAATCAAACTCAGCCTCATAATCAAGCGTCTACAGAACATCAACACAATGGTAAAGCCATGTCTGATGAAGAAATGAAACAGATGAACCATACAGAATCTTCATCTGAACATGCACATTAATAACATAAAAAATGATTTGATTACGCTTATCGCAGATCAAAATAAAAAAGACCTATAGCATGCTATAGGTCTTTTTTATTTATATATCGTACAACTCAAAGTGATTGAACTAAATCAAGTAGAAGTATCAAGCATCATAGCCATATCAACATGTGGAATACCACAATCTAAATACTCACTGCCCTGTACAGAAAAACCTAAACTTTCATAAAAATGAATTGCATGAACCTGAGCGGACAGTTTTAATAATGGACGTTGTTCAATTTTTGCCTGAAAAATAATCTGTTGCATCAGTATTCGACCAACGCTTTGACCACGATATTGGCTTAAAACTGCAACTCGACCCACACTGTGATTTAACAATAACCGTGCTGTTGCAATCGCCTTTTGCTCGTCATAAACCATGAAATGCAACGCGATTGCATCTTGATCATCCCATTCATCTTCTGCTGCAATACCTTGTTCTTCAATAAATACAGCTGTACGAATATGACGTGCATCTTGCTCTACAACAGCCCAATCTGCATGTTGAATATTTAATCCTTTCATGTACACATTTTTCCTCTGTATTTGCTAAACACTCTACAATTTCAAAAACAATAAATATGTGTAAAGCCGCCACAATTTTTAAATTAGTGTTAATTTAAGTACGAACTACATCATACTTTTACATAGACCTAACTCAAAATATGAAATTTAAAACATTAAAATATACATTCATCCTCAGCACTATCCTTAGCTCAGGAATTGCATCTGCACAGAAAGTTGATGAACCTCGTGCCATTGCGCTAAGTAATGCCATGATTCAAATGTTTGCGACTACACATCTAAACAAGCCAGATGCACAAATCAAAATGACCGCTTTAATCCAAAATGTATCTGAAGCAGATATTCGCAAAGAAAATCAACAGAGTTTATCTACCTTTGCTTCCCCAACAGCGAGTATGTTTGCAACTTTAGAAGAACAATTTGGCGTAAGTGATTTCAAAGTGATTAAACCTGCTTTTGAACATCAACTCAAAACGCAAAATTCTTTTTATCAAAGTTGTAAGATTTCAGGAAAAGTCGCTGAACAACAAAATGACTTACTTGTTCCTATTTTGTGTCAAATCCCCGATTTTGATATGAATACACTCAACATTCCTGAACGTAAAAGTAGCGAAAGTGATGCTCAGTTTATGGCTCGTTCAATTGATACGCTATCGACAAGTTTAGATAAAGCCCCTAAAAAAGCATTTCCAACGCATATTTTAATCCATCGTCAGGATCAACTTTATATCCCTGAAATGGATTCATCACAGTACTTTCCAGGCAGTATCACGCAACAGATTAGTGGTACACCTGAAGAAGAACTCGATACACAAATAGATGAAGAAGATGCCGCACCTTAAAGTCCAATAAATTTTCAATCTGAAAATCAAGGTAATGATCAACTTTAAAATTAATCATTACCTAAATACACGCTTAAACGATTAGCACTTACTACCAATACCCTGCTGATCCCACATATCGTTCAACAATAATTCAAGCGAATGTTGTTGAATACCATACATTTCTTTCAAAGCGTCAATCTGTGCTAAAACGTCTTGATCAGGCGTTGTATAGCCTTTACGCTTCGTTGCTAAAATCATTTTATTTTTACTTGTATGTTCGAGTGCCACAAATTCAAAGACCTTGGTATCGTAGCCGTAGGCTTTTAAAAATAATGCACGAATCGTATCAGTCAACATTTCTGCTTGCTGCCCCGCATGAATACCAAACTGTAACATTGGTTGAAATACAACAGGACTTTTGAGCTGTGGACGTAATTCTTTATGACAACACGGCGCACACATAATCATTTGGGCATTCAATCGAATACCTGTATGAATGGCAAAATCGGTGGCAACATCGCACGCATGTAAGGCAATCATTACATCAAGTTGTTCAGGTTCAAAGGTACGGACATCGCCCTGAAAAAACTCTAACTGCTTAAACTCAGACTGCTTTGCTACATCTTGGCAAAAGTTCACCATTTTCTCATTGAGTTCAACGCCTGTAACTAAAGGTTGTTGATGATTTTTTTGCAAATAATCATATAAAGCAAAAGTTAAATAACCTTTACCTGAACCAAAATCAACGACATGTAAGGGACGAGAATCCGTTGAAATTGCATCTACTGCACCTGCAAAAATTTCAACAAATTTATTAATCTGTTTCCATTTTCGTGCCATGCTCGGAATAATTTGTGCTTTCGCATCGGTAATACCTAATGGCTGTAAAAAGTAACTCTGTTGATCGACAAATCGATTTTTTGCACGATCATGTCCTTGTTGTTCATCGACTTTTTTCACTGTATTGTTTAGCTTAGTCATGCTCAATATGGCTTTCTTTTTATTCTTTTTCAGTTGATATTCTTGCTCATACGTCAGCAAGTTCGCTTGTTTACAGTGTGCAAGTAATTCACTCACTAAGGCTAATGCTTCTGTAAGTGAATAGTTTTTAGTCACATCCTGAGTCTTGTAACGATACAATACATTGAGCACCATATCATTTTGCAGAAGAATAGTACGAACAGTGATTTTCTCTAAATGCTCTAATTCTCCTTTGTATTGGCTTAGAATTAGACGATCAAAGCTTTTTGAATCAATTGCTTGCTGAAAGGCATCGAGCAATTGTTGTTCTTGAACTGAAAATAAAGCCACATCGGACATAACAAAAACCTAAAGGAGATATACCGTGATTTTAAAACGTCTTACCTAAAAGGTAAAATTACATTACTATACACATGTATTTTTAAGAAAATAAAAGCAATGAATACTTCAATCTCTCCCCTACAAACATATGATCCTGTTGAAGAACGTATCAATGGGCTCAGTCATGCCTTGGGTGCTATTCTTGCACTCATTGCGACTTGCTTTATGCTGATGAAGGGTAGTTATTTACCTGTATGGCAATATTTTGGGCTAATTGTTTATGGTCTAAGCATGATTTTGCTCTTTTCAAGTTCTGCTGTTTACCACTTTTGCCAAGATGAACAAAAACGAGCTTGGTATAAAAAACTAGATCATACCGCTATTTATTATTTAATTGCAGGCACCTATACACCTTTTCTAGCGATTGCTCTGCCAACAGCCAAAGCACATTACCTCCTGATTGCCTTGTGGGTCATTGCTGCAATTGGGACACTATTCAAGTTAATTTTCATTCATCGTTTTCAAAAGATTTCTCTCATTGCTTATTTGGTCATGGGTTGGCTCGCTGTGCTTGTAATTGATGATATGCAACGCTTTTTAAAACCAGATGCATTAAAATTATTAGTGATTGGTGGCTTAGCTTATACGATTGGTGCATTGTTTTATGCCCTAAAAAGAGTAAGATACACGCATGCAATTTGGCATATTTTTGTATTGATTGGGGCAGGATCACAATTCCTATCCATCTATCTTTACGTCATTTAATCCTTTGCCACTCAAAATTCAGTGACCCTGAATGTGTGAAATAGGATTGATCCCGTTGTTTTTTTAAGAAATTACGCCTTTTTTAAAAAGATTACGCTTGAGAACTATTTTTTACTTTTTCAAAGTGTAAGGTCTATCATGGCGTCATCAACATCTACAATTGAAGTTCCAACAAATTCAAAAGCTCGTGTACTTATGGCGAGTTTGGTTGGTACAACCATCGAATTCTTCGATTTCTATATCTATGCAACTGCTGCAGTGATTATTTTCCCGCATTTGTTCTTCCCTGCAAGTACCGATCCGACTACAGCAACAATTCAATCGCTTGCAACTTTTGCCATTGCCTTTATTGCTCGCCCAATTGGTGCAGCACTATTCGGGCATTTGGGTGACCGAATAGGACGAAAAGCAACGCTCGTGGCAGCATTACTGACCATGGGGATCTCGACTGTCTGTATTGGTCTACTCCCAACCTATCATCAAATTGGCATCGTTGCACCGTTGTTACTTGCGCTTTGTCGTTTAGGTCAAGGCTTAGGTTTAGGTGGTGAATGGAGCGGCGCTGTACTGCTTGCCACCGAGAATGCGCCTGAAGGTAAACGTGCTTGGTATGGTATGTTCCCTCAATTGGGTGCGCCAATTGGATTTATTTTGGCAACGGGCTCATTCCTCACTCTCGGTGCATTTATGTCTGAAGCAGACTTTATGCAATGGGGCTGGCGTATTCCGTTCCTTGCAAGTGCTGCCTTGGTGATTGTAGGTTTGTACATTCGTTTGCAATTGCATGAAACACCTGCATTCCAAAAAGTACTCGATAAACAAAAAGAAGTGAATATTCCGTTTAAAGAAGTTATGACCAAACATTGGGGCATGCTTATTTTAGGTACGATTGCTGCGATTTGTACTTTCGTGGTGTTTTATCTCACCACAGTTTTTGCACTGCAATGGGGTACAACGGAGCTAGGTTATACACGTGCTGAATTTCTTAAGCTTCAACTGCTAGCAACTCTATGTTTTGCTGCATTTATCCCACTTTCAGCAATTTTAGCTGAAAAATTTGGTCGTAAAACTACATCAATTGGTGTCTGTATTTTATCGGCATTGTTCGGTTTAGTATTTTCAAGCATGCTTGAGTCAGGTAGCACGCTTGTTGTATTCCTGTTCTTATGTACAGGTCTTGCGATTATGGGGCTGACCTATGGTCCAATTGGTACTGTATTGTCTGAAATTTTCCCAACTTCAGTACGTTATACCGGTTCTGCTTTGACCTTTAATCTTGCAGGTATTTTTGGTGCATCGTTTGCGCCATTGATTGCAACAAAATTGGCAACTACATACGGCTTGTATGCTGTCGGTTATTACCTCACTGCTGCCTCTATTCTTTCACTCCTTGCTTTCTTAGCGATTCGTGAAACTAAAAATGATGATGTGAATAATCAAATCTAAAGATGATTTACACATCTAAATGCTCATAAAAAAGCCAACAAATATGTTGGCTTTTTTATTGTAAAAACGAAGTGTAGCTAAATACGTTGAGAATCAAGCTATAACTTATTGTTCAAGCTCTAAGTCTGCCATCATCAAGTCATAAGTATCATTAAAAACTTCTCGATCACCACCTGCATTGTAAAAACTCGGAATAATAAAAGTCACTATTTCTTGTGTTTCTTGAGTGAAATATAGATGATTGACGAGTGCTTCTAAATCACCATCTGCAATACCACAAGCTTTGATCAAGTCTTCAAATTGTTGATAGAATTTCTTGGCAAAACTCTCTGCATTAACATCATCCGCCGCATGAAATTCATTCTCAAGTGACTTTAGACCTTCTTCCAATTGTGCTGATTGTGATTCAGACAGACCAAAAGGTATTCCAACTTCTTTATAAAATGTCATATTATTGCCCTCTATTGTTTTTATTTGCTTGCTTCAACACGCTTAAATAGACATATGTGAGGCATCGCACATTCTTTATTTTTAGAATATACACGGAAAAAAACAGATAGCCAACCCATTGATAAAAATAAATTTTATTATTTATTAAATGTTTATAATAAAACCATATCTGTTTAAAAAATATTCAAAATAAAAGCTGTGTGAAAATTATTTTTCATCAGTATTTACAGGTTTTTTCATTTTCTATACAGCTTGAGACTATTAAAACTCGACCTAAATTAATTCAATAATATCAATTGTTGGCGGTACACGAAAACGAAATGGTACACCGACCATTCCTGTACCCACACTCACAAACACATCAGCATTATCATGATGATACAAACCACGTTTGTGGCCAAGAATAGATACCTTTTTCATCACATAACTCGTCAACCAAGGTAGTTCAACCTGTCCACCATGCGTATGCCCCGAAAGCATTAATGGACGAGTGGGTAAATCAGGAACCATATCAACGGTATCAGGGTTATGTGACAAAATCAGCCAAGGTTTATCTTGCGGTAATTCTGGCATATAACGCATATCTGCTTTACCTGCCCACAAATCACCAACGCCTATTAAGCGAAATCCATCAAACTCAACAATCTTTCCTTCAATGTCCATGACATTGTTAATCTCTAAAGCATCTTTTAAAAGTTGCTGAATTGGTGGTCCAGGATATTGTTCATCATGATTACCATTGACCGAATAAACTGGAGCTTCAATTTGCTTTAATACTGCTAACTCTTCTGCAAGTTTATTTTCAGGCTCATAGGTCCAATCACCAGCAACGACAACAAAATCAGGTTGTTGTTGATTAATTTTGTGCACAATCTGTTTGAGTTGGCGTTCATGCCCTGAAAATAAACCGATATGTAAATCTGCAATAAGTGCAACACGAACAGGTTTAGGCAGTGGTTTTTTCTGTCCTAAATCATAATGCACATAATTGATCCGAATCATATGTGGTTCAATAAACCGTGCATAAATCAGTAAACTGCTCATCAAAAAAGCAAAAATACTTTCATGTAAAGAGAAGATTTTTATCCAACCTGCGTATAAACTAAAAAAGAACAACGGAAATAATAAATAAGACAGGTAAAATGCCAATAAATGGACAAATGATTTAAATGGATGAATTGTTTCTGTACGTGATTGACTGATCCAGGCTTGGGCAATGCCCCAAATCCCAACAACAGCAAAACACACGTAAAAGTAAAATTCGATTGAATCACTCATCCACATATTAAATCTCAACCTCTAGATTGATCTAATTGATTAATCTGCTCGATCATCACCATGATGATCTCAATTAGCTTAAACATTGAAGACATTATGACTCGAACGCATCAGATACAGGTTCAATTGCATCAATTGAATAACAAAAAAAATAGCATACATCGATCTTCAATATTGATGCTGACGAGCTGTATCTTGTTGAGTCTGTCCGCATGTAGTACCTTGCCCAAGCAAATAGCGCAACATGCAGAATATGCTAAAGATATAGACACATCAGAAACGACTCTTGCCCATATTATTACGCCATTAAAGCAACACAATCCTGAATTAACAGGCTATCATGTCCTCTATGATCCACTTGAAGCCATTGCAGCAAGAATACATCTAATTGATAAATCAGAAAAAACCTTAGATTTACAATACTACATTTGGGACAACGATAAAATCGGTTCATTGGCTTTATATAAAATTATTCAAGCTGCTGATCGTGGCGTTAAAGTTCGCCTGCTCATTGATGATAACAATGCTAAATCGATGGAAGCTATTTATTTGGCTTTAGATCAACATGCCAATATTGAAGTGAAACTCTTCAATCCTTATAGATTTCGCCGTCTACGCCCATTAGAGATGGTCATTGATCTCAAACGCATTAACCGCAGAATGCACAACAAAAGCTTTATTGCTGACAATCAGATTGCTTTAATTGGCGGTCGTAACATGAGTAATCATTATTATAATGTCAGTGAGAACTATCAATTTTCAGATGTAGATGCCATGTTGGTTGGCAAGTCTGTAGATGATATAAGCCATTCTTTCGATGAATATTGGAATGATAGCTATGCCTATCCTGTACGCCAAATTGTCAATCCTGCACAATATAGTTTGCGTTATGAGGGTTTAAAACAACAACTGACACAGCACTACGAAGATATTACCGTGCAAAATTATCTTGATTTAAGCAATCGCTCAAATGACTTTGATAATTGGCTAAGTACCCATGTACAACTCGATTGGGTCAAAGCAGAAGTAGTCAAAGACTCACCTGATAAAATTCGCTCTAAAGCTAAAAAAGAGCAACATATTAATTTCCAAATGATTAAACAATTGGAAAAACCCGAGACGAGTGTCGATATTATTTCCGCTTATTTTGTACCGCAAAAAAAAGGCGAAGAGCGTTTAACTGAACTATCAAAGGAAAATGTTCATGTTCGGGTATTAACCAATTCATTCAAAGCCAATGATGTTGCACTTGTCCATGCTTTTTATGCTAAATATAGAAAAAATTTACTGAAAAATGGTGTAGAACTTTATGAATTTCTCCCTGCTGTTTCAGATGAAGAACTGAAAAAAAGTAATGAAGAACTGTCAGAAAAAACTAAAATTAGTATGAAAGGATTAAGTCGCTCAAGTCTGCATGCTAAACTGATGGCAATTGATGAAAAACAAGTCTTTATTGGCTCATTTAATTTTGATCCACGCTCTGCAAACTTAAATACTGAAATTGGTGTGATTATTAACAGCCCACCGCTTGCCAAAGCCGTGCATCAAACAATGGACAATAATTTAAAAAAATATGCCTATAAATTGGTTTTAAACGCTGAACAGCAAATCAATTGGCAACGCCAAACTCCTCAAGGGATCGTGACACTCACTAAAGAACCAAAAATGAAATGGTGGCAAAAAGCTGGAGTCAAATTTATTTCTTGGCTACCAATTGAAGGTTATATGTAAAACTAACGGAACATGAAGTTCTAACCAATAAAAATGGCAATGAAAGCTCATTGCCATTTTCAATCTAATGTTAAAACTTATAAATCAATTACATCGTGACTGAATTTAAGCCTTTAATATTTCCTTTTGTAACTCTTCTAAACCCTCTTGCATCATCTTTTGAACTTTTTGCGTCAAACTTTCAACCGTATGACCTTCTACAGAAATAGCAGGAAATGTCTTCAAATGTGCAGTCACTTTTGGCATTTCAAGTACTGCTTGCACATGTGCTGCAAAACTAAGATCACCGACATAAGGTGTAATCGTATCGAGTTGACCATTTTTATTGACATAGCAAATCAAGCAGACTTGTACAGGTTTTTGCGCTTCAATGGCAGCACCTAAAATACGCCCATGCACTTTTTTAACTTTTGTTCCATCTGTTGTCGTTGCTTCAGGGAAAAATAATACGGGAATATCATGCTTCAAAAAATCTGTAATCTGTTCACGAATTCGAACTGAATCACCCGAACCACGCTGAATAAATAAAGTTCCACCACCTTTTGCCAACTTGCCCAACACAGGCCACTTTTCAATTTCAGCTTTTGCCAAAAAGAACACTCGTGCACCTGAACCAAGTACAGCGACATCTAGCCATGACACATGATTACTCACCCATAGGGCTGGCTCTCTTGGAATTTCACCATGTACTCGAACATCTAAATTAAAAACATCACATAAGCGACGACAAAAATACTGCACATAACGGGTATTTTTAGGATTATTTGGATCTTTATACAATTGATGGCGATATACCAAATAAAAACCTTCAGAGATCACGGCAGTGCCTGTCAGTAGTTTTTTACTGTATAAAAATGCACGAGAAACTAGATTCAATTGAGAGTTTTTTGACTTTACTGTGGTTTTTTCTTGAGTCATAAATATTCACTAAATGGAAAGATTGCTGAACGACTACACATTATTCTATACAGATCTCTGCGAAGTTGCATTGATCATAAAAACACAATTATGTTGTCAATTCATTTACACTAAGGTTTTATACCTGCGTGAGCAAAAATATCTGTGGAATCGGCGCTACAACATCAGGACACTGAACATACCCTTTTGGTCAGTATTTCCGTTCAAATTCTCGATGATCTCGATACTGAAGAATTTCGATTACTCGCAAAATCTGCTGGTGCAGACATTCTTGAACATATTCATGTTCAACGTGTTAAACCCGATCCTAAATATTTTATTGGCTCAGGAAAAGCGGAAGAAATTGCTGAACGTGTACAAGCATTAGAAATCGGTTTGGTGATTTTTGATCAAGCACTGACACCAAGTCAGGAGCGAAATTTATCTCGTGTTTTGAACTGCCGTGTTATCGATCGTACTCGTTTAATTTTAGATATTTTTGCACAACGTGCGCGTACTCATGAAGGAAAATTACAAGTTGAATTGGCACAACTTGATCATTTATCTTCACGTTTAGTCGGTTTAGGTGTATCACTCGATAGTCAAAAAGGTGGTATTGGTTTACGTGGACCAGGTGAAACTCAGCTTGAAACAGATCGCCGTTTGCTCCGCATACGTATTGGGCAACTCAAAGATAAACTTGAAAAAGTTCGTCAGACTCGTATTCAAGGACGTGCAGCAAGGCAAAAAGCAGCCATTCCAACGGTTTCTTTGGTCGGTTATACCAATGCAGGAAAATCTACACTATTCAATATCTTAGCAAAATCGGATGTTTATGCGGCGGATCAACTCTTTGCAACGCTTGACCCAACTTTACGCAGACTCACTTGGGATGGCATTGGCACATTGGTTTTAGCCGATACTGTTGGATTTGTTCGTAACTTAGCCCATGCCTTGGTTGAATCCTTTAAAGCCACTTTAGAAGAAACGCTAGAGGCAACGCTACTCTTACACGTGATTGATTCAAGCAGTCCTGATGTAGAAGAACAAATTGAAGCAGTTGAAAAAGTACTGAAAGAAATTGGCGCAGATATTCCGATTCTTCGTGTATATAACAAAATTGATCAATCAGGTGAAGATGCTAAAATCATTTATGCTAAACCGCATGTACCTGATCGTGTTTATGTTTCTGCACATTCATCGCAAGGATTAAATCTATTACGTCAAGCAGTACAAGAATGCTTAATGGGACAAATTCAAAGTTTTGATCTCGTACTTAAACCTGAATATGGCAAACTTAAAAACCAACTTTATACGTTAAATGTCATCCAATCTGAACAGTATAATGAACAGGGAGAATTACTTTTACGGGTCAATATTGCGCCACATAAACTTGAACAATTAATTCGTCAAGCACATCTTCCACTCCGTGAAATATTGGGTTCGAAAGCAAAAATGTTCGAAAAGTCATTGGAAGAATTTGAAATTAAGCGTTAAATAGGTTAGAACGTAAATGGTAGAATTTTACTCAAATAAGACAGCACATGGATCAGTTTAAAAATATCGATTGGCAAGCATGGATTGGCACACTTGCCCTTATCATCGTTGTACGTGAAAGTGCTGTGTGGATCATGACACAGTTCAGCCATCCTGAATTGGGCAATCTGGTTGGCTTACTCAGCCTACTCGGTGTTTTGCTTCTTTGGCGTAAATTCAAGAAAATTCCCGCTCGTCTTGTCGACACCAACAATAAACTGATGAAAGAAAGCGGCTTTGCTTTTCTTCCTGTTTGTGCAGGTTCATTATTAATGTTGGTTTCAATGGGCAAAGAAATTCCATTATTTTTATTGGTGATGTGTGTGAGTACACTGATTCCATTGTGGATTTACGCAAAAATGGCAAAAAAGTGGCTTTAGGAGCTTCATTATGTTCTCTGTACTCATCGGTTTCCTAATCACCTTTATTGCATATATTGCAGCAAAACCTGTCAATAAGCGCTTTCCACAAATCCCTTTATTGGTCATTGGCATGTTCTTTGTCATTGCACAATTGTTAATCTTTAAAATTCCATACGAAAAATATAATGCTCAAATGAATGGGCTTTTTAGTCATTTGCTAGGTTACGTTACTGTTGCACTTGCCATTCCATTGGCTTCAATGCGTTATGATGACCTACCCTTTAAATCAATTGTCGGCATTTTAGTATTTGCAAGTCTTAGTGCTGTGGCTTTACCTATGAGTTTGGCTTATCTACTGCATATGTCTGAACCAACCATTATGGCTTTTGCTACACGAGCGGTAACGACCCCAATTGCCATTAATATCGCAACGCTGTTGCACTCACCAGTCACATTGGTCATTTTAATTGTAATTTTATCTGGTGTGATTGGTGCAGCATTTTCATCCATTATTTTACGTAATATAAATGATGAACGTGCATCAGGTTTAGCCTTAGGGCTTGCGGCACATGCTATTGGCACAGCACAAGCTTGGCAACGAGGTGCTGTTGCAGGTCGTTATGCAGCCTTTGGTATGGCGGTAAATGCTGTATTTACTGCAATCTGGCTTCCGACATTTATGCACTTTATAAAATAACTGTGATTTAGTTAACATTTCACATGATTGCATCGGGTAATTTTTCATCTTAATATAGAGCTTATACTCTCACTCCTCCCAAGACAGGAACTTAAGTATGCAATGCAAGACCTTACTATCTGCACTCTTATTGACCGTTTTTACTGCAACCGCTGCCATAGCACAGGACATTACGGGTACATGGAAAAGCATTGATGACAAAACTGGATCATCAAAAGCTATTTTAACAATTCATCAGGAAAAGAATGGCACTTATACAGGTAAGGTCGTCAAAATTACTCCACGCCCAGGTTATACACCGCGTGAAACGTGTATTGACTGCCCTGCACCGTATACCAACAAACCTATTCTTGGACTTGAAGTTCTTAAAGACCTTAAAAAATTGAATTCGGAAGAATATGCAAATGGTCGTATTCTTGATCCATTGACAGGCAAAACCTATTCTGTAAAAGCAAAACTCAGTAGTAATGGTAAACGTTTACAACTTCGCGGTTATGTCGGTGTGTCTGCACTTGAGCGTAGCCAAACTTGGATTCGTGAAAACTAAAACTCGTTTTCACCTGACAGCATTATAAAAAAAATTAAAATACCCCCCAAATATAACAAGGATAAATAACGATGAAAAAAGGATTTTTCTGCTGTCTATTACTTAGCTTCGCAAGCTATACCTCTGCTGCCGATATTGCAGGGGTATGGCGAACGATTGATGATAAAACTGGCTATGTACGAGCGCATATCAAAATTACTAAATCGGATAATGGTGTTTATACAGGAACCATTATTCAAGACTTTCCTGCACCAGGTGAAACGCCATTATTGCAATGCAACAATTGTCCTGCACCTTATACGAATAAACCCCTCATTGGCTTAGATATTCTTAAGAATTTAAAAGCAGACCCAAAACATCCAAATCTTTATATAGGCGGTTCAGTTTTAGATCCTCGGGTTGGAAAAATTTATCATGGTAAAGCAAAGCTCAATGCGAATGGTAATAAAATGACACTGCGAGGCTATATCGGTATTTCGATTGCTGGGCGCAGTCAAACATGGATTCGTCAAGAATAATCAAAAGGACTGATCTGACCTTTTGTCGGATCAGTTTTTTTATTTTATCCTTGATTTTGGTCTTACAGATGTAAGCAACCTAGTTAATTAACAAAATATTCAATAATTTACAAATACTTATAAAATAAAATCTAAAATTTTCTCCAATATTATTCCCTCTATACTTGATTAATTCATATTTTCACAATAAATGAAATCACACAAATAATCTATTATGTGATTTATTTTACCTTTTTAATGAACTATAGTGCTTCAATTATTAATACTATATTTTCAATAACAAGAGACTAACTATGGAGACCTATTTCATAAAGGATCCAAATCTCATTGAAATACTTCTTTAATTAAAAATAATTGAGTGACCTAATGATGAAAAATATAATACTGAACAACAAAATAATAGCCATAATTTTTACATTACTCATATGTGGTAGTCAGATGGGTTTCGCAGAAGATATCTCAGGACTATGGCAAAGTATTGATGATAAAACAGGTAATGTGAAAACGACTGTTGAAATTCGATCTGATGCTCAAGGTATTTACAGCGGTACAATTAAATCCATTAGCCCTCGTGTTGGCTCTAAACTACAAGAAACATGTGTAAGTTGCCCTGCACCTTATACCAATCAACGCTTGGTTGGCTTAAAAACCATTACAGGACTTAAGCATGTGTCTGGCAATGATTATGCTGAAGGTCAAATTTTTGACCCAATTTCAGGTAAACAAGCGAGTTTAAAAGTAAAACTCAGTGCTAGCGGTAACCGATTAAATTTACAAGGTTTTTCAAATAATATAGCAGGTCGAACTCAAGCATGGATTCGTGTGAAATAGTGTTTAATTCTAGATTCTATTTACTTGATATTATCGATTCATGCTTCATCCATCTAAATTTAAAACAGACAAATGAAGCTTGATTAAATTAACTGAATATTACGGGTTAGGTTTTAAATAGCTTAGACCTGTAATTTTCAGCTGAATATCCGCTTTAGCAGGAATCGCAAGAGCAAAATTATTTTGCAATGAATTGGCAAAATTACCCGAATAAATTTTTGCACCCTGATGGGTCAAATTCGATTGACAATCAATATAAATTTTACCCCCCATATTTTCCCACAAACGACAAAAACCATAATCTTCAGATAAATAGCGGTTTGTTTCAGGGTCAACCATGACATCAAAGAAACGGTAATGTAAGCCTTTGTTTTCCACACCATGCGAATCTGAAACATACTGTAATTCGGGATAGTGTTGCATCATTTTTTCAAAAACGGAACGTTTAATGACCATAAACCCTGTGGGTGCTTCAGCCATTTCCAAAAAACCATCTTCTTGAATATCAAGTTGAAAAAAATCTGCTCCTGCAGGTACACGAGCATTGACCGTATATTTTTGATATAACGCTTTAAATTCAGCATAGGTCATATCTTTTGGTAAGCCATCTACTGGCCATTCTTCAGTTTTCAGCGGATAAACCCCCGCTACAATTTCATAGTCCGCTTGAAGTAAACGCAGTGCTGCCTCAGGACTAAAGCCAATGTCTGAATCAATCCAGAAAAGATGAGTCCATTCAGGATTCTGTAGAAAGGATGCAACACAGTTATTACGTGCACGAGTGATGAGACTTTCACCTTGCATCAGCAAATATTGTGTAGGCATTCCAATGTGAAGCGCTGTATTTTGAAAATTCAACAAAGAATTCACATAGTTATGAAAATATTTTCCATCATGACTTGGGGTAACAATAAGTGGATAAATCGTTGTTAATTGTTCAATAGAAAGCATTTTCTTTATTCCATCTTTTACAGCAAAATTGCTTTTTTCTTCTCGTCTAACATAACAATTTTTATATTAAAATTCTGAATTTTCAACATATATTCACTACTTTATTTCATTCTATTTTCTCACTAAATTTTTAAATCAAGTTAAATAAAAACTAAATATTAATTTTTAATGCACCATATTGAATTCATAGTTAAATAATACTTAATAATAAATTTTAAAAAATCATAATTATTTTTTTAATTAAAAAATTAATATACAGCATTTTATCGGATTAAAAATAATGTGATTTATTTATCTTTTTCAATAAAATAAAGTAACACATGATTCAAAAATATCGCAATAAACTAGCAATTCAATAATGATCTTAAATATTTATTTATAGCCATTATTCATAAAGTTTGATTAAAACAAATGAGTAAAATAATATGAAAAACAACTTTAAATTACTTTCTCTTGGCCTATTATTGGGTTTTAGTATATTAACTTCAGCGCAAGATATTACAGGTCTTTGGCAAAGTATCGATGATAAAACAAGTGAAGTGAAAACCATTATCGAAATCAGCCCCAATGATCAAGGGATTTATACTGGAACTATTAAAACCATTACACCTCGTGTTGGTTATCAACCTAAAGAGCTTTGCTATAAATGCCCTCCTCCTTATACCAATCAACCGATTTTAGGACTGAAAACCTTTACAGGGCTTAAACTTGCTAAAAACAATGAATATGCTGATGGCAAAGTCATCGATCCACTCACAGGTAAAATATATAACTTAAAAGATAAACTGAATACCAATGGAAATCGTTTAAATTTAAGTGGTTACGTCGGCGTTTCAACCATTGGACGTAGCCAAACTTGGTTACGAGTAAAGTAACTATCACTTTCAAATGATTGTTCAACTATTTGTATTATTTATTGAGTTTTTAATTTACGTATTCATAAAAAAAGCCACTGAAGTGGCTTTTTTTACTGACTTAAAATCGAGTAGTTACATTGCAGGATTATCAACGGCGAAAGACTTTTTATCTTCAAGACGATAGGCAATTAGTTGATGTCCCCAAACTGCCCCACCATCGACATTTTGAATACATTCATTAATGGTTTTGCCCTGTAATGCAGCCCAATGTCCAAAAACAATTTGATGGGTTTTTGCGGCTTTTGAGTCAAACTCAAACCATGGCTGAAAACCTTCAGGCATTGATTCATCAAGTGAATCTTTAAAACTAAATTCTAAACGCCCTTCTGCATCAGTCAAACGCATACGAGTTAAGTAGTTAGTAATACAGCGTAAACGGGCATTGCCTGTCAGCTCATCCGACCATAGGTTGGGTTCAGAACCATACATTTCTTTGAGAAAGGTATCCATGACAGTAAAATCATCATCAGACAAGACCACCTCAACTTCTTTGGCTAAAGTTGCGGCTTGCTCTGCTGTCCAAATAGATGGAATTCCTGCATGCGTTAAAATTGTATGTTCATTTGGAAATAGACATAAAGGTTGTTTGCGTAACCAATCGATCAGATCATCACTCTCTAGAGCATGAATCACATCATCAATTTTATCTTTGTCTTTCAAAACTTTAATGCCACGTGCGACAGCCAATAAATTGAGATCATGGTTACCCAAAACCGTTGCAGCGACACCACGATCCACTAATTTTTTAATAAAGCGTAATGCACCAATTGAGTTTTCACCCCGTGCGACTAAATCACCTGCAAACCAAATAAAATCTTGATCTGCATCAAATTGAATCTCTTTGAGTAATGCTTTTAGCGCTTCAAAACAGCCCTGCACATCACCAATGACATAATTATATCGAATTTTGTCGCACGCCATTTTAGATTCCCACCATTTGATCAGATAAAGCTACAAATTGTGCAAGTGTCAACGTTTCAGGACGTGCCATTGGATCAATGCCTGTATTTTCAAAACCATCTTCAACTAACATACCTTTTAAGCTATTACGCAATGTTTTACGGCGTTGAGTAAAGACATGTCCAACCAGTCGAGCCAAGGCTTTTTCACTTTTGGCAATAATCGGTTTCGTCGCATACGGCTCTAAACGAAACACAGCTGACGTTACTTTTGGTGGTGGATTGAATGATCCCGGTGGGACTTCAAATAAATACGTTGGTTTACAGAAATACTGAATCATCACTGATAAACGACCATATTCTTTAGTATTTGGTGATGCGGTAATACGGTCAACCACTTCTTTTTGCAACATAAAGTGCATATCTTTGACTTTATCGCCAAATTGCAAAAGGTGAAATAATAAAGGTGTAGAAATATTATAAGGTAAGTTGCCGACTACACGTAATGGTTTGTCATCTTTAAACAATGTGGTGAAATCGAATTTCAGTGCATCGGCTTCAATAATCGTTAAACGCTCAGGATGTGGCACACGACCAGGTAAACCTGCAGCCAAATCACGGTCAAGCTCAATCACGGTTAAAGCATCACATTCACCAATTAATGGTGAAGTCAACGCTGCAAGACCAGGACCAATTTCAATGATATTTTCACCTGTACGTGGATGTACCGAACGTACAATTTTAGCAATCACACGTTGGTCATGTAAGAAGTTCTGCCCAAAACGCTTACGGGTATGATGCCCTTCATCTTTGGGGTTTAAGGCATTAATCTGATACATAAAAAATTTCCAACGGGTAAATAAGACAAAATCAGTGAGGTGCCAATTTAAGCGTTAAATTGACAATAAACTTTTCACCTGCTCCGTATCTGCAAGGGAGAATGCAGTCACAGCTCGACAGAAGTTTGGAAAAGTAAACCATCTTCGTATTCTTGATGGCTTCACCAGAGTGGTGTGATTTTAACACAGGTAAAGCCTGATCGTGATATATCGCCAAAACTGCATCTGTATGTTGTTATTGCTTAGAGATTCAATAAGTCTTTTCAAAGTGCTTGGAATGACACGAAAAAGCACTTCCTCTAACTTTTTAAACATAAAATCATTTCAATAATATATAGACTCTAGTGCGCTGTATTTCGCTCTAATTGATTCAGTTTAATAAATATTTCATCAGAAATTTCAACATTATCTCTCGCTGCTTGATAGGTACTTGCCAAAGGTTCACGTTTTTGCAGTAACTTAAATGTTTCAGAATCTAAAATCACCTGAATATCTTCTTGAATGGAAAGCAGACTTTCACGCATTTCGGTATCTTTAACTCGCTCAACACCTAATTCTGCATTGCCATTCAGTTGTGCGTGCAAATACACATTAAATGTTTCTAGATCAGCCAAAAAATCATCCATACTATGTCGAGAAAATTCATTTGATTTGGATAAACTACCGATTGAACGCAATATTCTCTCGCCCATAAACACTTGGTTTTTTGCAATGACCACTTGCGTTGCAGGATAATTTTTCCGTGCCATCATATCGGTTAATAAATTATACTCAGCTTGAATATTCGGAATTTGTTCAAAAACAACGATTTGATAATCATACAACCTGTTTAAATTGTCTTGGTTCTTTGCAATAACATCAATGTTCTTACTGATTGCTTGGCTATTTGCAAGCATTTGGCTTAAATCTTGATGATTTGAATCATTTTTTTGTATTAAATACATCGTTTGATTCAGTTTTTCTTGACTCCGTTTTAAGACTTGGATTGATTCTAAACTCCCAGATTCCACCGCTTCTTCAGACTGCTTCGGAATCAAAAGTGACAAGACTTTTAACTCACACAGATTTTGCGCAGTCATTGGTGTTGAACATGCAGATAAAACTGTTGTCATTAATAGTAATGACAACACACTCACTCGCCTAATGATGGACGGTGTTTCTCTCTGTTTTTTATTATGAATCATCATCGACATGTTCAGCCTCTTCTTGATATTAGTTTTATTAAAATTATGATGATTTTACTTAATAGCGTGCCAATTCTAACGCCAAATCAACAGCAATATTTAAACTCGAACTTTTTGCCTGCCCTGTACCTGCAAGAGAAAGCGCAGTGCCATGATCAACCGAAGTCCGAATAAAAGGCAAACCCAAAGTAATGTTAATGGCTTCACCAAAACCCTGCGCTTTTAACACGGGTAAACCTTGATCGTGATACATCGCCAAAACTGCATCGGCATCTTTTAAATTTTCAGGAGTAAATAAAGTATCGGCAGGCATACTCAGACTCATATTGATGCCTTGCTCACGGTAACTTTCAAGAACAGGATTGATCACTTCAATTTCTTCCATGCCCAAATAACCATCCTCACCTGCATGTGGATTTAAGCCACAGACTAAAATATGTGGCTGTTTTATTTTAAATTTGGTTTTTAAGTCATGAATAAGAATATCAATGACCTGATGTAAACGCTCTTTAGTAATCGCATCTGCAACATCACGTAAAGGTAAGTGCGTTGTTGCCAAGGCAACACGTAAAGTTTTAGTAGCGAGCATCATTACGACACGCTCTACGTCAGCAAACTCTTGGAAATACTCAGTATGACCGCTGAAATGAATACCTGCATCATTAATGACAGACTTTTGAACAGGCGCAGTCGCAACACCAACACTTTGTCTTTGCATTGCATAAAAAGCTGAAAGACGAAGTTGTTCTAATACATAAACTGCATTTTTTGGATTTAACTCGCCTAAAACGACATCTTCATATAAAGGCACATGCTCAACATAAAGTTGACCTTGTTTGGAAGATTCGGTTTGCCCCATATATTCAATCAGTTCGACATTTTTATTCAAAATTTTGATACGATCACGTAACATATTGATATCTGCCAATACCACGATTGGGCGCTCATCAATACGATCTGCCAAACTCAAACAAATATCTGGACCAATACCCGCAGGCTCACCACTGGTAATATATAAGGGAAGCATAAGCAACCTGAAAAAAATAATCTCAAGATAATCAGTTTACATAATCTTAAAAAAAAATTCTGATATTCTTATTTAAAGTTATTCAAAGTCATGCCATTTAAATAAGCAATAAAAGTGGCAACATAGATCAAAATACCCAGTACAAAAAAAAATAAAACTAATTTTCAAAAAATACTGTCTTTTTTTAGGTTTAGACTGTAATAAAAAAAAGAGAGGAATAACAAAGCAAACGAGATAACTAACATATACGAAAGGAAACTTAATGATTAACCCGAACATAACAACAAGTAGAATTGGAACCAGTAAAGTACCCCACGAAATCGCAATCATTGTTGCTAATAAAATGAATATCGTCCAAACACCTGAATTTGGATGAATAATTAAATAATATAATGGGAAATATACTGTTGCTAGAAGATGAAGTAATACGATGAAACTAACATTCTGAATATTTATTATCATCATCAAAACTCATTTCAATTAAGCCTAACCTTTTATTTTTTATAATAAAAAGACTTATACTGCACAAATATTATATTACATAAAAAAGAACTAGTTAAATAAAGAGCAATCCTTTATAATTCAGCGCTTGAAATCCTAAATTTCAATTGTGAATCTATGTAATTTCATGTAGAATTCGCTCTCCTTTTGTTTGGACAGATTCCATAGTCCAAACCAACTATAATAGGTAGTGGTTTAATGAAAACTCTCAGCGCTAAGCCAGCTGAAGTTCAACACGATTGGTACGTTGTTGATGCTTCTGGCAAAACTTTAGGTCGCCTTGCGACTGAAATCGCTCGTCGTTTACGCGGTAAGCACAAAACTTCTTATACTCCCCACGTTGACACAGGCGATTATATCGTTGTAATCAATGCTGAAGAAATTACTGTAACTGGTAAGAAATCTCAAGATAAGAAATACTATCGCCACACTGGTTTCCCTGGTGGTATCCGTGAGACTAACTTTGAAAAGTTAATCGCTCACAAACCAGAAGCAGTTTTAGAAAAAGCTGTTAAAGGTATGTTACCAAAAGGTCCTCTTGGTTATGCAATGATCAAGAAAATGAAGGTTTATGCAGGTACTGAGCATCCACATACTGCTCAACAGCCACAAGTTTTGGACATCTAAGGGATACAGCACATGGCTACTAATTATGGTACAGGTCGTCGTAAGACCGCAACTGCACGTGTTTTCCTATCAGCTGGTACTGGTAAACTCGTAATCAACAACCGTTCTTTAGAACAATACTTCGGTCGTGAGACTGCTCGTATGGTTGTTAACCAACCTCTTGAGCTTCTTGATGCTGTTGGTAAATATGACCTTTACATCACTGTTGCTGGTGGTGGTATTGGTGGTCAAGCAGGCGCAATTCGTCACGGTATTACTCGTGCATTGATCGCTTCTGACGAAACGTTAAAACCTGCTCTTCGTCAAGCTGGTTTCGTTACTCGTGATGCTCGTGAAGTTGAACGTAAGAAACTTGGTTTACGTAAAGCTCGTAAACGTCCTCAGTTCTCTAAACGTTAATTCGTTTACCGAATCGGACAGAAAACCTCGGCATTTGCCGAGGTTTTTTTATGCATATACTTTATTTTTTATTATTTTTATTTGAACAGTCTTTTATTGCATCGATTATACCGTCTGCTGCAACGGACTCTGTGATTATGCAACCATTGTCTTCATAAGTATTAATTTTTTTGGAGAATTTATGATCTTTGGGAATAGGAGCATTACAAGGTTTATCTGTTTTTTCGTTTACCATTTTAACTGGCCCATCATTATAAATTGTAACTTTACAGCCTTTTACGACATATTCACGCTCAATACCCCCATAATACGCATCCTCAGAGGCACTTGAAGCTATATCACAAGAATCATTTTCAGAACATGCTGACCCAATATTAACAGTGGCAATCGCATCTCTGGTCGTTTCACAAGTTGGGTCTGCCTGACATGCAGACTCTTCTGCAAGTATCATTACCTCCTCATCTTGCATAGAAGATTGCTTCTTGGCATAAGTATTTGATAATCCCATCATCAAAAAAATGATAATCCATGTTTTTGTAAAAATCCTTAGTCTATTTCTTAATATAATCACGCTGTAATCCCTCTTTTTAACTTTTCAAGTTCACTATCTATCGTTATCTTAGAAAAGTTAAGATGATTTTTATGTCTAATTTTAGTATTCTAGATTATTCACTTTGCATAGCTTTGGACATAATGTCAGTCGAAACTGCACCTCCACAAGGGATTACGTTGTATAGCCACGAGGATGATTTTCGTTCACACTGGATTCGATTTCTACTTGCTGAAAAACAAATAAAATATCACTTGATCATTGTAAGTGAAGATGACGAAGATTTAGCGAGTTTAAATCCTTATAACCAACTTCCGATGCTCATTGAAAATGATCTAAAACTTTTCAATACTACGATTATTTCTGAATATATTGATGATCGTTATCGTCAAAATAAACTCTATGCCGATGCACCTGCACCACGCGCGGAACAACGCCAATATATTTGGCGACTTGAACAAGATTGGCTCAAATTAGCAGATATCATCTTGTGTCATTCAGATACGCTCAAGCCTGCTGAAGCCAAAAAAGCTCAACAACAATTGAAAAATATTCTGATTTCTCTAACTCCCTTGTTTCAGCATTATCCTTATTTTATGTCTGAACATTTCAGTATTTTAGATTGTATGCTTGCACCCATTTTTATTCGCTTAAACCAAATGGGTATTGAGCTCCCCCCACAACAATGCCGCCCTATCCTCCTGTATTATCAACGTATTTTTAAACGTCCTGCCTTTTTAAAGTCCATGACGTTACAAGAAAAAAATCGTTATAGTGCATTGATTACCCATTAAAAATAAATTTTGAGTATTTAACTATGTCTGAGCAAGAATTGAATTTAACCCCTACACGTCCTTATCTAGCTCGTGCAATTTATGAATGGATTTGTGATAACAACCTTACCCCATATTTATTGGTCGATGCCACCCAACCACATACAGATGTTCCAACTCAATTTGTGCAAGATGGTCAAATTGTGCTTAATATTGCGCCACATGCCGTACATCAATTTCATATGAGCAATGATGCCATTCGCTTTTCTGCTCGTTTTAGTGGTGCATCAAAAGATATTTATGTACCTATTTCTGCTGTTTTGGGTCTTTATGCACGTGAAAATGGACAAGGAATGTTCTTTGATCCTGACGAATATGCCAATGTTCAAACCGATGAAGATGCTTTAGAATCTAAAGTAGCTGAAACAGAAGAACAAAGTGTCACAAAGAAAAAATCGACGCTGAGATTACTAGACTAATTTAAATACAACCCGATGGAGTAGCTTATGGCTTTTGATTTAGTACATTATTTTGCAGAGCAGATTAAGATTCAAAAGCCAGCTCTTCTGAGCGAGTATCCTGTTGCCGAACGTAATGCATATATTGAAGAAATAAATATTCTATGTTTAGGTAAACTTATTAGTTTATGGAAAACTGATCAAAATGCTGTTTATCAAGAAATTCAATCGCAAGATCGTCTATATATTCAAGAAATTGCCCGTCATTTAACAACATCTCCTGATAATAAATCAGCACTTGCTAAAAATGATATGGAATCTAGCTATACTGAGATTTTAATTCTACAGTTTGCAGAGTTAAAACAACTCGATACCACAGGAAATTTCGGTCAAAATGGTTTAGGAGAATTGCTCCTTGGACAGATTGAACATCTATCTGGTCATGCCCCTGATTGGGTTTGGTCAACAAACAATCTAAAAGAGCTTATTGGCTCTCAACCTCTAGTAGAAGAAGAGCTATCATTAGAAGATACAATGAAAGAGTTCAATCAAATGGTTCATCAAACAACAGACTTACATGCAACAGCGGATCATGCTGTCACTGAAACAACTTCACAGCCTACTACACCAACTTGGGGACGTATTGCTGAACCTTTAGTTGCTTTGGTGGTTTTATGGGTACTATACAGCGCAGCGCAGCATATTTTCGCTTAATTCAAAATAAATCAAAAAGTGACCTATATGGTCGCTTTTTTTCACGTTCATCCACTCAAAAATGATAAATAAATATATGTCCACCAATTTAAGTGATAAATATCACATATTTTACATATTAAACAAATAAATCTGCATTTTTATTAAATTATATTAATAGTACCGAGTAATAATTCTTGATTATAAAAAAATTAATTAGTGATACTGATCAGCTCTGTAGATTTTTAAAAAAAATAAACTATAATTTCCTAATACATGACAATCATAATAATTTTTTAAAATATTCACTTACAGTAAAGCGAGCCCATTATGAAAAAACCTAGGTTTAAAGTTATTGATAAACCTGATAAAGTATCTTCTATCATGGCTTCAATTCAAAATCAAAAATCATTTTATGCGGTAATATCAAATTTAAAAATCTACATTATTAATATTTTCTTTATTTTAAAAGTTATTGGTAAACAAAAATGGGATAGTATACTTTTAAAGAAGATTGTTTTTAGGCGATTGTAAGACTAATTGGCGGTATATTCATATAATTTAAAACAACATATTACGTGATGCATTTAAAATTTTATTAGAGTCGTCTTATGAACAATATTCGTATCAATATCGCGATTTCAGGTCTTAGCTCATCATCGACAGATCAACTAAAAATCTGTTTGCGACAAATACTACCAACTGATGTTGGTATTAACTGGAGCAATATTGCGGATCAAAATATTGACTGCTTATTTGTTCATGAGCATTTCTATGATTCAGATCATGTTCAACGTATCATTGTTAAGCAAAATACACCTTACCTCAAAATTTCACGCAATAATCCTCCTCTAGATCAGCCCAATCGAGATACACTCTATTTACCAATTCAAGCAGATGAATTTTTTCAAAATTGGATGACAATCCATGTATTACAAAAACTGGATAGAACATTTTTAGAAGACAATACTTTAGATATAACATTAAGCCAAATTGAACATCCGATTGAGATCGATGAAATTAAACTCTCCATCATTCAGGATTTGTATCAGTATGATACTAGAAAATTTCATCTGACAGATCAGCAAGGTACGCTTGCAATTACCGATCGTCGTAATCATCAGGTATGGCTCGATCCATCAAGAAGTGAAATTCGAACATCAGGTGCAGCACATTGTGCCGATGCTGTACTGACTGACTTTGTTAAAGTTTCAAGAAAAAATGCTTATAATCTTGAAAACTGGATGTTTACCTTGGGTTGGAACTCAAAAATCACATCTGAAATGCCACATGAAAACGATTACTATAAATTGAATTATTGGCCACAATTACTTGATGACCAATCAAAGAATATCGTCATTAAACTCTCTGCAAGTTTTATTTTAGGTGCTCAAATTTCAGAAGTCGCCTCTCATTTCGATATTCCTGTTAACACAGTACAGAAATTCATAGCTACGAATATTGTTTTTGACAATGCATTTACCATATCTGCACAGCAATCTTTATTTAAAAAACAAAATTTAGATGATATTCCACAACAGGAACAAAGTGTAGTTAAAAGCTTTTTTGGTAGACTCAAAAAACGTTTTGGTTTTTAACTAAATTTATGACCTGAGTTTTCAGGATAATTTCATGTCTTAAAGAGAAATATTATGATTATTCAACAATATAAAATTGTATTTGCAGGTTCAATGGGGTCGGGGAAAAGTGAGGCAATTAAGTCTTTATCTGAAATTCCTGTACTTGCAACTGAAGTGCTAAACACTGATGATCACAGTCACAAAAAAATGCAAACGACTGTAGGCATTGATTATGGTGAAGTCACTTTAGAAGATGGGACAAAAATTGGTTTATATGGAACACCGGGACAAAATCGTTTTGATTTTATGTGGGGTGTTATTTGTAAAGGTGCTATTGGCACAGTCATTCTCATTGACCATACCATTGAAAATCCGCTCGATGATCTAAAACATTATCTCGAAACGTTTAAACAATATGGTGAAAATATTGCGATTGGTATTACTCATATTGATGAAGAAACATCAAAATCAACTCACCAATACCGTGAATGGTTAATTGAAAATAATATGAATTACCCACTCTTTTTTATTGATGCACGTAAAAAGAATGATGTGTTAATGTTGCTTGAAACACTTGTAACCATTTTGGAAATTAAATATATACAAGGATAATAATATGTCAAATACCCTTGAAGGAAGAACAGCCCCAACAGTATTGGTCGAATTTGCTAAATCACAGATTCACCAAGTTTTGATGAATGTCAAAGGTGTTGAATTTATCATGATCAGCTCAACGGATGGTTTTGAGCTTGCAAGTTTATCAAGGGTTAAAGCTTATAACTCGACAAAACTCGCTGCGGTGAGTAGCTCTATTTTAGCCATGGTGGGTGCATTTCTTGGCGAGATTAATCTTTCAGGCTGTCAAAGTATTTCGCTAGATGCTCAAAATGGGCGTGCTATCCTAACCTCTATTCCTACAGAAAAACATCCAATGATGATTGTCACTTTAGTGTCTAAAGATGTACTTTTAGCACAATTACTCAATGGTTTAAAAGACGCGGGCAATGCGATTATGCAATTGGATTATTAATCCATAACCGAAAAAAGCCCCTGATTTGAGATCAAGGGCTTTATATACAAAATTATTCAATTGCTAAAATATTAAAAAGTACCTGCCGTTTTTTCACTTGTTGAGCCGTTTGAGCAATAATCTCATTCACTACACCATCAACATCAGACTTGATTTGTTGCTGAATTTTCATCGCCTCCAAGATCAATAACGTCTGCCCTTTTTCAACCTGATCACCAACATTGACCAAAATTTGAATCACGGCACCATCCATCGGTGCTTTGATTTTGCCATCTCCCACAAGATTGGTTGTTTCTGGCGGCGCATAGGTCGTATTTTGAATCGAGACATTGCCATTATTGACATCTAAATAGAGTTGTTGATCTTGCAATGTATAATTTAATTTACGGCGTACACCATTTGCCACATACACCACTTGTTGTGCTGTTTGTGAAATCACTTCAATACTTTGAACCTGCCCACAAGTTTCAATACTTAAGCCATTACTATTAAACTCAAGTGATAATTCCAATTTTTGCTCTTCAATTTGCAACTTCAATGGCAATTTTGAACTCAGCCCTGTACTCCAACTTGCTTGCTGTTGAGTCTGGGTAAATAATGCCGCAGCAACCGCAAGATGTTCTAAGCTTAAAGTCTGAACTTTTAAACTCTCATCTGCCTGAAAATGTTGCTGAATAAAAGCGGTATTGGTATCACCTGCAACCACCACAGGGTGACGCAATAGATTGGCGAGGAATTGTTTATTGCTGTTTACACCAAGTAAAACACAATCATCCACTGCACGCGCTAAAAGGCGAATCGCGTCTTCACGAGTCTGTGCATAAGCAATCACTTTTGCTACCATCGGATCGTAAAAAGAGCTAATTTCCCCTTGTTGCAATAAACCGTGATCAATGCGGACATTGGGTAAATCTGCACCTTGCCAATGTAGTACTTGACCCGTTTGAGGCAAGAAATCTTGACGAGGATCTTCGGCATATAAACGTACTTCAATGGCGTGACCATTCAGTTGTAATTCATCTTGCTTTAACGGCAAAACCTCATGATTTGCCACACGCAATTGCCATTCAACTAAATCAAGCCCTGTCACCATTTCTGTCACAGGATGCTCAACTTGCAAACGTGTATTCATTTCTAAGAAATAAAACTCACCTGATGCATCAAGTAAAAATTCAACCGTTCCTGCCCCAACATAATCACACGATTTTGCTGCTTGTACCGCAGCCTCTCCCATACGTTGACGTAGTTCAGTTGTCATCACTGGACACGGCGCTTCTTCCATCACTTTTTGATGGCGACGTTGAATCGAACAATCTCGTTCAAACAAATAAACATAGTTGCCATGCTGATCGCCAAAAACCTGAATTTCGACATGGCGTGGTGCAATCACGGCTTTTTCTAAAATTAATTCCCCCGAACCAAATGCATTTTCAGCTTCAGATCTCGCCGTTTTTAATGACTCCATCAGCTCAGAATATTGCTGTACAAGGCGCATTCCGCGCCCACCACCACCTGCTGATGCTTTCACCATCAGGGGATAACCAATTTTTTCTGCTTGTTCTGCTAAAAATTCTAAATTTTGTTGATCACCTTCATAGCCTGGAACACAAGGTACACCTGCTTGAATCATAGCAATTTTAGATAAGCGTTTACTGCCCATCAGTTCAATGGCTACTGACCCTGGTCCAATAAAGGTGATTTGATTCGCTTCACAAGCTGCAGCAAAATCGGTATTTTCCGATAAAAAGCCATAGCCAGGATGAACTGCATCTGCACCCGTTTTTTGACAGGCTTCAATAATTTGATCAATCCGTAAATAAGATTCTGATACTTTTGATGCACCAATATAAACCGCTTCATCTGCTACTTGAATATGACGTGCATTTGCATCGGCATCTGAATACACCGCTACAGTGCAATACCCCATCGCTTTTGCTGTTTGAATGACTCGAACAGCAATTTCACCACGGTTTGCCACCAATACTTTTGAAAAAGCCATGGTTATGATTCCTTATTTGGCTCGTTATTTTTCATTTTTGTCTGCGCTTACATCCAATTTGGTTCACGCTTTTGTACAAATGCCATCGTGCCTTCCATACCTTCCTCACTACTCACCGCGTCTGCAAAAAGTTGAGCAGCATCATCAAGTAAAGTTTTTAATGGCTCATTCAATGTTTTATGTAATAAAGCTTTGGTCGCCCGTGATGCATGTGGTGCTGTACGGCGAATTTGAATCAGAACATCATGCAGTGCTAATTCAAGTGCAACTTCATTTTCAACCACTTCATGCACAAGTCCCATATGCAATGCTTCTGAGCCTTTAAAACGTTTACCTAGCAAAGCCAAACGACGTGTATGAGTCAAACCAATACGCTTAACTACAAAGGGTGCAATTTGCGCAGGAATAATCCCTAGCCCTGTTTCAGGTAAACCAAAGGTGACATCTGAACGACTAATTGCCACATCAGAAACACATGCCAATCCAAAACCACCACCCAAAACAGCACCTTCTAAAACGACTACAACCGTTTGTGGTGCTTGATCAACCTGTTCAAGCATACGACCAAACTGACGGTTAAACTCAACATAAGGCTGATTTGAACCTGCACTTGTGGCATCTACACGCAACTGTGCCATATCTTTAATGTCGCCACCTGAGCAAAAGTGCCCATCTTTACCCCGTAAAACTACCGCACGAATACTCACATCATGTTCAATACTGCTAAATACCTGCTGAATGGCTTTGACCATATTCAGGCTCATAGCATTACGACTTTCTGGTCGATTTAAATAAAGCGATAAAATTCCTTCGGCAAAATCCAATTCAATACTGTCATCTAGCTGTAGTGCTGATAATATCTGTGGAAGAGTCATCGTCATCTCCTTATTTACGCTTAGATGGTAAAATATCCATCAATTTACAAATAATGCCGAGCATGATTTCATCTGCTCCACCGCCTATTGAACCCAAACGACCATCACGATAAAGTTGCGATGCTGGGTTGTCCCACATGAAGCCATTACCACCCCAAAATTGTAGACAACTGTCAGCAACTTCACGGGTTAAACGCCCTGCTTTAAGCTTAGCCATCGAAGCAATTTCGGTGGCATTACCACCATCAACATGAATATCACAGGCACGATAGGTCAGTGCACGTAAAGCTTCAACTTCAGTCATTAACTCGGCAAAACGAAAATGTACATATTGATTATTAATCAGTGGTTGCCCAAATGTATGACGCTCTTTTGTGTATTGAATGGTCTGTTGAATAACGCTTTCTAAACCGCCAATTGCATTGGCAGCCGCCCACATGCGTTCTTCTTGGAATTGCATCATTTGCATCATAAAGCCCATGCCTTCTGCACCAACCAAATTACGTTGTGGCACACGGACATTGTCTAAATATACTTCGGCAGTAGTGGTTGAACGCATGCCTAATTTATTCAGTGGCTCAGAAAAACTTATGCCTTGAGTCTTTGCAGGAACAATAATCATCGACTTATTAACATGTGGTTTGTCATCGGAAGTATTGGCAAGTAAGCAAAAGAAATCGGCTTGGAGTGAGTTGGTAATCCACATCTTACTGCCATTAATCACATAATCATCACCGTCTTTTTTCGCTGTGGTTTTAATGGCTGCAACGTCTGAACCTGCATGTACTTCTGAGACTGCTATTGCAGCCACGTATTCCCCTGCAACAGCAGGCGTTAAAAACTCATCACGCAATTCCTTGCTACCAAAACGTGCCAATGCGGGTGTTGCCATGTCCGTCTGTACACCAATCGCTAAAGGTACACCGCCACAGGCAGCACGACCTAATTCTTCGGCAACCACCAAGTTGTAAGAATAATCGAGTCCTGAGCCACCATTTTCTTCAGGCTTACAAATACCCAATAAGCCCAAATCCGCCATTTTCTTAAAAACTTCATGGATCGGGAATTTGCCTTCAGCTTCCCATGTTGGGATAAATGGATTCAATTCAGTTTCAACAAACTGACGTGTTGTACGGCGTAACGCTTCATGTTCTGGTGTAAATTTCATTGTTTTATCCTGTATATACTAATTATTTCCAAAATTTTGTTAGTAGTTTCAGCTTCTTAGACCGTCTACTCCCTCTCTTTTAGGAGATGAGAAGCAAAGCTTCGCAAGGTGAATGCTCTTAAAATTAAAATCGCGATACGCCAAAACGTGTTGGATTCAGTTGACGTTTTGATGCTTCATCAATGGTTTCAAGTAAAAATATCAACACTTTACGGGTATCTCTCGGATCAATAATGCCATCATCATGTAACATTGCTGTATTAAACAAAGCTGTCGATTGTTGTTCTAACTTCATCGCTGTACTTTGTTCCAAAAAATCGAGCATTTGTTCATTTGGCTCCATACCTGAAGCACGTTGTTTCCCTTCCGCCACAATACGAAGTACCTTGCCTGCTTGCGCTGAACCCATCACCGCCACATGAGAATTTGGCCATGCAAATATAAAATCAGGCGACAAACTACGCCCACACATTGCATAGTTACCCGCACCATACGACCCTGCAACTACAACCGAAATTTTAGGCACTGTTGTATTGGCAACCGCTTGAATCAGCTTAGATCCATGTTTGATGATTCCGTTTTGTTCCGCATCCGTTCCGACCATAAAACCTGTGGTGTTATGTAAAAATAAGAGTGGACGTTGGGTCTGTTCGCACAAATGAATAAATTGTGCAGTTTTGGCAGCACCATGCGGTGTAATTGGTCCATTATTGGTAATAATCCCCACATGCAAGCCACCCATTTTTGCCCAACCGCACACGGTTAAATCATCATATTCTTGTTTAAATTCTAGAAAATCTGAATCATCGACCAAACGGGCAATCACATCTTTCATATCAAAAGGTTGTTTCGGATTATTGGGAATAATGCCAAGCAACTCCTCTGTCGCATAACGAGGTTCTTGATATTGCTTTTTCGTTGTATTGACCTGCTCTTTCCAATTTAAATGCTCAATAACTTCACGAGCAATTCGAATACCATCGGCATCATTTTCCGCCAAATATTCTGCTGTTCCTGCTACTTGCGCATGCATTTCCGCACCGCCCAACTCCTCTGCCGTTGCCACTTCACCTGTTGCCGCCATCAATAACGGTGGCCCTGCAAGAAGCATTTCCGTTTGCTTACGAATGGTAATCACATAATCAGATAAACCTGGTTGATATGCACCGCCTGCCGTTGCATTGCCATGTACAACCGACAATTGTGGAATACCTGCCGCAGACATACGTGCTTGATTGGCAAAAGTCATGCCGCCTTGAGTAAAGACTTCTGCTGCATAATTGAGGTTTGCACCTCCACTTTCAGACAACGTCAGCATCGGAAGTTTTTGTTCTAAAGCAACTTTTTGCAGACGTAAGGTTTTATGTACCCCCATTGGCGATATTGTTCCACCTTTAATGGCACTATTACTTGCTGAAACCAAACAACGCACACCGCTGACAAAACCAATTCCTGCAATAATGCCACCACCCGCTTCTGAGCCATCTTTATCATCATGCATTTGGTAACCGACCAATCCACACAATTCAACAAAAGGAGAATTGGCATCAAGGACTAAACGGACACGTTCATGCGGTAAAATTTTACCTTTTTTATCAAACTTGGATTTAACTGCATAAGACTTCTCAAAACTCTTATTCTGTACCGCTTTCACTTCATCGAGTTGGCTGAGCATATGGGCTTTATTTTGCTCATATTGTTCACTGCCCACCGCAATTTCAGATTGTAGAATGGTCATCTTCTTTTAGTCCTTGTCCTTATTTGGAATCTTGTGCTTCTTTGCCAAGCCCATCTTTTAAAACATCGGGAATAAATGCACGATGAAAACCATTAAACGAATGGCTATTTTTAGCATCGGCAAGCGGATACATACGTGTACCTTGTGATGCTGCACCATCAATCCGAATGGTCATTCCCGAAATAAAACCTGCGGCATCTGATAGTAAATAACAAATGGCAGAAGATACTTCTGACTCTGTCCCCATCCGTTTGAGAGGTACGTTGCCTGCCAAACTTGGGATAATAAATTTGGCAAAGTCACCTGAATAATTGTCCATTCCTGATGAAATAATCCACCCAGGTGCGACACAATTCACTCGTACGCCTGCATGTCCCCACTCCACTGAAGCGGTTTTGGTCAAATTGTCTACGCCTGAACGTGCAGCACCTGAATGTCCCATTCCTGGCATACCGCCCCACATATCTGCCGCCATATTGACAATATTGCCACCATGTTTCGACATCCATTGGTTATAGGCTTCTTTCATTAGATAAAAGGTAGAATGTAAATTGTTGCGTACCACGGCATCAAAACCATTGGCAGAAATACTGTCTAAGCCAGAGGGAAACTGTCCCCCTGCGTTATTCACTAAACTATCCAGCTTGCCATATTTTTCGATAACCTCTGCAATCATGTCTTTGACTTGTTGCTCTTCGCGGTTATCACACACAATGAAATGGACTTTGCCACCATCTTCTAAAATTTCAGCACTTACATTTTGTAGTTTTTCAATTTTACGTCCTGTAATGACCACTTGTGCGCCCAAAGATGCCAATTCATGCGCTGTACAACGTCCAATGCCTGAGCCACCACCTGTGACAATAATGACTTTATCTTGAAAAGCATCTGATCTAAAGATTGAGTTATATTGCATTTTTTATTTCCAATTTGTTTTCTTTGATTTCCATAGCCCCCTCTCCTCATAGGAGATGAGAATCCTCAGAAGATATTCTGAGTTCGCAAGGGTGAGGTGTTTTTAAATAAAAATAATCCCCCTAAGTCCCCCTTTAAAAAGAGGGGACTTTCATATTCTCTACTAATTCCCAATCAATCCCTTCGGCACTTTCACAGGCATATCCAACAACTGTTGTGCAAAGGCTTTACCTTGTGGGTCGATGCGTAAACTGGCAATTCCCCCACCACCTAAAGCATTTTCCAATAGAATATTTAAGGCATTAAGCCCTTCAATTTCATAGCGAATAATTTTGCTTGTTTCAGGATTAAGCACGTGTTGCATATATTTCGTGACATTCTCATCGGTTAAATTGGCACGAATCCATGGTAAAAACTTAGGCTGACGTGCAATCACACCAATATTGCTGTGATTACCTTTATCACCACTACGTGCATGGGCAATATCAACCAATGCAATCTCAACTTCATCACCTGTAAATTGAGCAACTTCACCGATTGGTAGTTGTGTAAATGACTGCTCTGCTGAACCTTGAGGAATTACGACTTTTTGACGTTGACCATTGATGTCTATTTCAATATTTAGTTTTGATTTATCAGCAAGGAATGAAAAAAGTTTAATCACTGGTGATGCTTTTGGACGACCACCAACTATACCCGCCAAGGCAGGTGCCATCCCTGTAGAGGCTTGTGCAATTTCCGAAGCAAAGAACATACATGCTTCTTTAAACATATGTTTAACTGCGATTTTCACTACAACTTCACGACTGTCTGTATGACGAGCATTTGCACCATAAGTACTTTCAATTCCAAGAATTTCAACCGATTTTTCTTGAAATGCAGGGACAGAACGCAAAGCTAAAATACGTTCACACTTCGTCAATATTGCATCAGCAATAACTTGTGCTTTGGCAGGTGCTTCACGCCCTGCAATTAAGAAACTAACTAAGACACGATAACCATCAGGATAGGTTGCACTGACTTTATATTGTTGTGTAGGCGCACGACCTGTTGCACCCGTTACCGCAACACGATGCTCACCGACTTGTTCCAATTTTACTTGGCTAAAATCACAGCTTACATCGGGTAATAAATAGGCTTGAGGGTTGCCAATTTCATAGACAATTTGCTCTGCAACCGTTGCTGTTGAAACTAGACCACCTGTGCCATTTGGCTTTGTCACAATGAACGATGCATCTTCTTTTACTTCAACAATGGGGAAGCCCATATTGTCAAAGCCTTCAACTAAGCGCCAGTCAGTAAAATTTCCACCTGTACATTGCGCACCACATTCAATAATATGCCCTGCCAATGAACCTTGCGAAAGCTTGTCATAATCTTCGGGCGACCATTTATACTCATGTAATAATGGTGCTAATGCCACCGCAGAATCTACAACACGACCTGTGATGACAATATCTGCACCTGCATCTAAAGCATCACGAATGGGAATCGCACCGAGATAAGCATTACAGCTTGCCAAATGATTTGGTAAATCCTCACCACTAAACATTTCTTTGATGTTTTGGTTTTTTAGTTCAGCTTGATTTGGCATCAAATCATCGCCTAAAACCACAGCTACTTTAATATCTAACCCTTGTGCTTCAATGACTTTTTGCAAAGCATCACGACATGCCAACGGATTTACACCGCCTGCATTACTAATCACTTTAATTTTTTTATCACTGATTTTTTTGATCAATGGTGCCATGACACGACTGACAAAATCCAAGGCATAACCATGTTCAGGATTGGTCATCATAGCCTTTGCCATAATCGACATGGTGATTTCTGAAAGGTAATCGAAAACGAGATAATTAATATCGGACAAATGCACCAATTGGAAAGCTGCCGTATTGGTATCTCCCCAGAAACCAGAAGCACATCCAATTTTGACAATACGTTGATCTTCCATTTTCACACCTATTTCGTGATGAACTTATTTTGCTTATTGTGAATAAAATTTATACTTCATTTTATACCAAGCAAGCGCTTGGTTTGTAAAGTGCAAAATGTTATGCTGTAATGACCAATGTGTTCAATCTACACATCATCACCTTATAAATATTTAAATTTTGTAGGAAATATCTAAAAAATGATTGCTGCTTCTATCAATGATATTCAACCGATTGCCTGTTTCGATTACAGCCCTAAAGGTCGTCTATTGCTTGGTGCAGCTTATCTGTTTCACAAGCAAGGCTATGCGAAAACAACAGTTCGAGAATTAGCAAATTTCATTGGTATTCAGTCAGGTAGCTTATTTCATCACTTTACAAGCAAGGATGATATTCTTGCCAATGTGATGAAACAAACCATTATTTATAACCATGATCGTCTTTTAGATGCCATTCAACAATCAGATGATCCTGAACAACAACTGAAAAATTTAATCAAAGCTGAGTTAATTTCCATTACAGGAGATACAGGATCCGCAATGGCTGTTTTGGTTTATGAATGGCAAGCTTTATCGCAAGAGCGTCAAAATGAATTACTCAAAATGCGTAATGCTTATGAAGATATTTGGTTTGAAGTGATTCATCAGTTACGTAAACTTGGCAAAATTAAGCATGATACTTTTATTTGGCGTCGTTTAATGGGTGGTGCGATTGCTTGGACGGTGACTTGGTATAATCCAAATGGTAAAATAAGCATAGATGAATTGACGGAAATGGTATGGGAAATGGCTATAAGCCACTAAAATTAAATCAATTATTACAATAAAATTATGCTCTCATTCAAAAAGAATAATAAGGTTAATTTTTAAAATATCAGCTTTAAACATCATGTTATGATGAAACTTCAAAACATTTTTATAAATTATTTTAACTAATACATATAAATTAATAACTTTACCAATAGGAATGACATGAAAAATACCTATGAAAATTTAAAAAATAGCTTAATCACACATAATATTTTTTTTCAATCATCAGGCACAGAACGATTTAAAAATACCGATGAACTTAATTATTTAGTTGGTGCAAAAATAGAACCTTATAGTGCATTTATGGTTGGCAATCACTTATGGGAAATGGGCGCTTTTTCCTACTCATGGTCAAAATTTTCAATAAAAACTAAAATTGGTAGATATTGTTCAATTGCAGCAGACGTAAAACTCATGGGGTTCAGACATCCATATGAATGGTTAACCACATCTTCAACAACTTACGATAAAAATTTTATTATTTATCAAAAGTTTTTAGCAGATACCCAAACTGAACAACATGCACGAATTTTACCTCGAACAAATCAAGAAGGCTTAAATATCGGACATGATGTTTGGATTGGTGCCCGTGTGGTGTTAAAACAAAATTTAAATATAGGCACAGGTGCTGTCATTGCTGCAAACTCTGTTGTCACCAAAGATGTCCCTCCTTACGCTATTGTTGGTGGAAATCCTGCAAAAATAATTAAATATCGTTTCAGTGAAACACATATTCAAAAATTGTTAGCATTACAATGGTGGAATTACGCATTCACGGATTTTCAACAATACGACATTACCAATATTGAAACATTTATCGATCAATTTAATGACAATATTGAATCTCTAACTCCCTTAAATTTGACTCCACTTATTCTAAAATAGAAAAATAAGTTAAATTTTTGAAAAATTATTAACTTACCAAAACACCTCAATTGAATTCTGATTAAAGTGTATTTTCTAAAATACACTTCAACTCTGAAAATAAAGATTTAACTGATTTTAACCGCAATCAAAATCCTAATTGACGGCTCGCTAGATCCTTCATAATTTCTTCCGCCCCACCACCGATCATATTCACTTTAACATCACGGTAGATCCGTTCAGATTTAATCCCTCGCATAAAGCCCATACCACCTAATGTCTGCACAGATGCATCAGCACAAAATTGCATAGTTTGTGTCGCAACATTTTTCAGCATACAAATTTGTGCAATCAATTCACTACCCTGCATATCAGCTCGTCCTAAACGGTACGCCGTATCTTCAAGTAAAGCCAAAGTCGTGGTTAAACGTGTCGCCATGTCTACCAATTTATGTCGTACCACTTGATGATCAACCAAGCGCTTGCCAAACGTTTTTCGTTGCTGTGCCCACTCCAAAGCTTCCTCATAACAGACCAATGCAAAACCATAACTACTTGCGGCAAGGAAAAAACGCTCCATGTTGAAATTATTCATGATGACTAGGAAGCCCATATTTTCTGCACCCAGTAAATTTTTCGCAGGGACTCGTACGTTATCAAAATGTAAATGTGCGGTATCTGAAGCCCACCACCCCATCTTATCGAGTTTAGATTTGGTAATACCTGCACTATGCGCATCAATTAATAACATTGAAATACCATTAGGCCCTTTGGCCTCAGGATCAGTTCGCACTGCTACGGTGTAATAATCGGCACGAATACCCGAGGTAATAAATGTCTTTTCACCAGTGACAATATAGTCATCACCATCACGAACCGCTTTGGTTTGTAATGCTGCAACATCTGAACCACCTGTCGGCTCAGTAATGGCTAAAGCCGAAATTTTTTCTCCCGATAAAATTTTCGTCAGTACAGCTTGTTTAATTTCAGCCGAGGCAAAATGATTAATCGGGGGGGCACCAATTGAATGTGATAATAGTGATGCACATAACCCACCTGATCCTGTTTTTGCAAGCTCAATGGATGATAACAACACATGAAAGGCATCTGTCCCTGCTATGCCACCATAATTTTCATCAAAACCTAAACCAAGCAAACCAATATCCGCTGTTTTTTGATAAAGCTCGCGTGGAAAGGTTTCAGCTTCCTCCCATTCATTAATATGTGGCATCAATTCTTTTTGGACAAATTTACGAACGGAATCTGCAAATGCAAAATGTTGATCTGTATAGTAAATTGGATTAGGTTTCATTATTTTCAGCATCCTTACGTTTTTGTACGAATCATTCAGAAATCTATACTGACAGATTTTTAGGCTTTTTAAGTTGCAGAAATCATCTTTTAAAACAAACTAATTGTTATTTTTAGTCAATCAAAAAATCAACAATCTACCATCTTTAATGCATTCTCGATGATAAAACTACGCTAGACTAAGAGTAATATTTTTCACTATTTATGTTTTAAATTCATGATGACACTGGATCAGTTTTTAGCACGATTTAACACTGCAACACTGCAACGCAGTATCAGTTATGTCGGAAAAATTGATTTTAAATCACTCGAAATGTATCAAGATCGCCAAAATATTGTGGTTGAAGCACGTATTATAGGAAGCTATCGTTATGATACCACCCTCATTTTTAGCCCATTGAAACAAGCGATTATTGACACTGATTGTAGTTGTCCTGTCGGATATGATTGTAAACATGCAGCGGCTTTAGCCCGTTATTTTTATGATCGACAAAATTTAGAACAAAGTAATCTCAATCAACCTCAGCAAAATTCACAACAACAAAACCATCACACTGCAAAAGTATGGTTAGATCAATTTAAACAACAATTGGCTCAAGTTAAAACTGAATCGCAACATCAACTTATTTATGTGTTTCAGCCAAAAAATAATAGCCAACAACTACACATTAGTATTTATAAAGTACGACGTACCAAAGATGGGCAAATTCGAGATACGACACCTTATATTAGTTATGATAATGTTCTCAACGAACGCTTAAAAGTAAGTTCTGAAGAAAAAAAAATCTTTAGCCATTTGTATTTTTTTGCCAAATTAAATTTTCCAAATGCACATTATTATCCACCAACATGGGATATTTCAGGCATTTACCAAGAACAGCTCAAAACTGCGATTCAAAGTGGTACTTGCTATGCACTAAATACGACACATCCGATATTAACTTGGTCTGATCACAACTATCAGCTTGAATTCAATTGGCAAGCTCATCCTCAAAATAAGACTGAAAAACTCACAGCACAATTCTTTGATGCACAGCATGCCCCCCTTTCAATAGAACATTGTCAGCAAATTTATATTATTCATTCTCATCCACTTTGCTATTTAGATACACTCAATAATCAAGTGGGTATGCTTGAATCATCTTATTCAAGTGAAATGATTAATGAATTGATGGATATGCCACAAATGCCTGTGGAAATATTGGCTGAATTTAAACAAACGATTCAGCCTTACTCTGCTTTTGCTTATTTACCACAGGCACAATCTATACTCAATATACCAACTCAAACTGGAAAGCCGGCACCTATTTTAAAGTTCGGTTATTTTTCACAATATGATCGTTTAGGACAGATGCATCATTATGCGATGGCTGAAATTGAGTTTGAATATCCAGCGGGCCGTATTAAAAAGGGTTCTCCCGATCATTATTTTATTGCTCAAGTCAATGAACAAACTGTGCGTCAACAGCGTGATTTAGCCTTAGAAAAAGATGCGATTGACACCCTAAAAGAAGCCATCCCATCATTAAAGTGGCTCACTCAAATCACTAAGAGTAAACGTCCTGCTTTTGATAATGTCACCGAAAATTCAATTGTTTGTGCAAATCCTAATATTTGGATCAACCAACTGATTCCTAAAAATAAAATTGCCCTACTCGGGTGGCAAGTTGATCATCATAAAAATAGTTTATTTAACTTAAATGCCACGCATAATTTACAATTATTATTAACTGAATCTGATCAAAAACAAGATTGGTTTAATGTCGGTGCAACCATTCAAGACAGCCAAGGTCAAACCTACAATCTCATCGAACTGCTTGGCTATGTCATACAGTCCAATCCCCATTTACTTGAAGATCAATATATTGATCAACTTAAAGAAGATGAGTTTTTTCTTGTTCCTATCACTGAAAATGAAACACAACTTGCACTCAGCATCAAAGATATCAAGCCCATTCTAAGTTATTTAAAAGATATTTTACGTTATCCGAAATCAAACGCAATTGATCAATATGAAGCTACACAATTCTTAAATTTAGAACATCATTTAGGTATGCCTTGGCACAGTAATGAACGTTTAAAAACCTTTGCACATAAACTACAAACAAGCTATCAACAACAGATTGCCACACCACAAGGTTTTCAAGGTGAATTGCGTCATTATCAACAACAAGGTTTGGCGTGGTTACAGTTTTTACGTGAAACTGAGCATGGTGGCATTCTTGCCGATGATATGGGCTTAGGTAAGACGGCACAGACACTTGCACATTTACTCATTGAAAAACAAGCAGGTCGATTAGAGCAGTATCCTGCTCTCATTATTGCCCCTACATCTTTAATGCATAATTGGCGTAAAGAAGCTGAAAAATTCACACCTGAATTAAAAGTCTTAGTACTACAAGGTCATGATCGTCAAAACTTCTTTGACCAAATCTATGATGCCGATATCATTCTCAGCACTTACCCACTTTTAGCCCGTGATGAAGAGTTTTTCTTATCTCATCAATATCATATGCTCATTTTAGATGAGGCCCAAAACATTAAAAATCCACGAGCTAAAGCATCACAAGTTGTCCGACAACTTAATGTAAAACATCGACTTTGCTTAACAGGTACACCTATGGAAAACCACTTAGGTGAACTTTGGTCATTATTCCATTTCTTAATGCCTGGCTTTCTCTATAGCCAGGATGTTTTTAATAAAACATATCGCAAACCAATCGAAAAAAATGCCGACCTAAGTATTAAAAGTAAGCTCATTTCTCGTATTAAACCCTTCATGTTACGCCGTTTAAAAACTGAAGTTGCCAAAGAGCTTCCTGAAAAAACCATGATTGAAGTCAATATTGATTTGAATGAACAACAGTCCAAACTTTATGAGGCTGTTCGTGCAACCATGCAAAAAAATATACGTGAGCTAATTGCAACTAAGGGCTTTCATCGTAGTCAGATTCAAATTCTCAGTGCGTTACTGAAACTTCGACAAGTCTGCTGTCACCCTGCACTTTTACAATTGGATAATGTCAAAAATCAAAATATTGAATCAGCAAAATTAGACCACTTATTGCAAATGGTTCAAGATATGGTTGAAGAAGGTCGTAAAATTTTGATTTTTTCACAATTTACAACAATGTTACAAATTATTGAAAACCAATTAAAAATACTCAATATTCCAACAGTTAAACTGATAGGACAAACGAAAAAACGTGATCAAGTCATCACAGAATTTCAAACTGGAGATATTCCTGTTTTCTTAATTAGCTTGAAAGCAGGTGGTGTTGGTTTAAACCTCACCGCTGCAGACACAGTTATTCATTATGATCCTTGGTGGAATCCTGCTGCTGAAGATCAAGCCTCTGATCGTGCTTGGCGTATTGGCCAAAAAAAACCAGTCTTTGTTTATAAATTAATTACTAATCAAAGTATTGAAGAAAAAATACTTGCTTTACAAAAAAACAAAGCTAATCTAACCCAATCTATTCTCAGTATTGATCATGAAAATGAAGTTAAATTGTCTGAAAATGACGTCATGAGCTTATTAGATTAAGACCTTATAAGTTCATTAAATACTCAACAATTTTTTGCTGATCGGCCATTTCAGCGGCTGCCTGCAATGTACTATAGCCCTTTCCCCTGACAATAAAAAACACCCTCTGTCTTATGACAGAGGGTGTTTTAGATTTAAAAGCTGGCGATGACTTACTCTCACATGGG